>NZ_SLAP01000252.1 GCF_007126775.1 Cecembia sp.
GAGAAATAAACTTCTTGAAATATTGTAGAAATAAACTTCGCGAAATACAGTAGAAATATGTTCTGCCTTGGCAGACAGTTATGCTAATTTAGCATGGATTTATGGCGTGTTTAATCAATAATTGGCCAAATGTAACTCAGCTAGATTTTGGATTAATCAATTACATCCCATCACGTTGATATTTAAATTTAGTGTAATTATTTCAACCATATTTCAACTTTATTTCTATCTTATTTCGATTATATTTCGACCTCACTACTAAAATTTACAGAATTTGCTCCTCACGGCAATAATCATTTACATTCTGATTACAGTAGGCATAGGTGCCTGGTCGTCCAAACTGATCAAAAACTCCAATGATTTTGTCCTAGCAGGTAGGCAATTGCCGCTTTTTTTATCGGCCTCTGCCCTATTTGCCACTTGGTTTGGATCTGAAACTATATTTGGTGCATCATCAGAATATTTGGATCATGGGCTGCAAGGAGTCATTGAAGATCCTTTTGGAGGCGCACTTTGCCTCATTTTATTTGGCATGTTTTATCTAAGACCCATGTACAGAATGAATGTGTTGACCATTGGGGATGTTTACAAAAAGTTGTTCGGAAAGCGGGTAGAATTTTTCGCATCTATCTTTATGATCCCTCCTTACTTTGGCTATGTTGCCGCCCAATTGGTAGCCTTGTCCTTAATATTTACTACCGTTGCAGACATTAACATATCGACTGGAATTTTAATCAGTGCGGGAATTGTAGTCTTCTACACATTTTTGGGAGGCATGTGGGCCATTTCCATTACGGATTTTATTCAGACAACCTTAATTGTAGTTGGCTTGATTTGGGTAGCCATTTTGGTAGCCCAAAAAGCCGGAGGTTTTATGCCCATTTTGGATTCTGCACCAGAAGGGAGTTTTCAGTTTTTCCCTGATTCCAATCCCATTTCATGGATGAATTACTTGGGAGCATGGATGATTCTGGGTTTGGGAAGTATTCCCAGCCAAGATATTTACCAAAGGGTGATGTCTGCTAAATCTGAAAAAGTGGCCATCCGGTCTACATATCTTGCCGGTGGCTTTTATGTGACCATAGGCCTTCTTCCATTGTTCATAGCTTTAGGTGCCAAATACTTATACCCTGAAATTTACCTTGAAAACAAGCAGTTGCTGCTTCCTGAAATGGTATTGAGGCACAGTGGCCTGCATGTTCAGATCTTGTTTTTCGGCGCACTTATGTCAGCGATCATGAGCACGACCAGTTCGGGTTTGTTGGCTCCTTCTGCCATAATCTCAGAAAACCTCATCCGCCCATATTATGGAAGTAGGCTAAAGGACAATCATTTTCTTTGGATTCTACGAATCAATATCATATCCGTAGCCGTCATCGCCACCATTATGGCCCAATGGAAAACCAATATCTATGAACTTGTAGCGAGTGCCTCTATTTTAATGTTGGTATCTTTGTTTGTTCCACTTACAGCAGGACTTTATTGGAAAAAAGCTTCCGAAATGGGTGCAATCATGTCCATTGTTTTTGGAATGATCGCCTATTTGTGGCTGCTTACCATAGATATGCCTATTTATCCCCATCTTCCAGCTTTATTGGTAAGTACCATTGCTATGGTCATTGGTTCGATCATTTTCCCTACTAAACCCAATTCAAATGTTGTCCTATCCAAAGATCAAACTTCATAAAAACAAAGAGGTATCTACTCTGAGAAAACACCATTGGATTTTTTCAGGGGCAATTGCCCACAAAGACGATGATCTACAAAACGGTCAATTGGTACAAGTGGTAGACCATCAGGAAAATTTTCTCGCAGTGGGACATTTTCAATACGGCTCCATAATGGTAAGGTTGATCAGTTTTGTTCCAGAAAACATCGATGTCGATTTTTGGAAAACAAAAATTGCAACCGCTTTTAAATTAAGGGAGAATTTAAGTTTGACAGACAATCCAGTTACCAATGTTTACCGATTAATTCATGGTGAAGGCGACGGATTGCCTGGTCTAATTATTGACTACTATAATGGTACAGCCGTGGTTCAAACCCATCATATCGGTATGTACAGGCATGTAAAAGATATCTCTAAAGCTTTAGAATGGGTTTATGGAGACAAGCTGGATGCCGTCTACGACAAAAGTGCAGAAACACTTCCCAAAAATTATGGTGTGGAGAACCGGATGGTTTATGGCACACCAAAGACACAAATGGTCTCCGAATATGGATGCCTTTTTGAAATTGATTGGGAAAAGGGACAGAAAACCGGATTTTTCGTAGATCAACGCGAAAACAGGTATTTGCTGGGCCAATACAGCAAAGACCGTAAAGTATTGAATACCTTCTGTTATTCAGGTGGTTTTTCAGTCGCTGCTCTTAAAGCCGGCGCAAAGGAAGTCCATTCTATTGATATTTCTGCCAAGGCCATTGAACTAACCGAATTCAATGTGGCCAAAAATGGTGATTTTATGCATAAGCACAAGGCAATAGTGGCCGATGTGGTAAAATATATCCGTGAAATTGCCAATGACTTTGATATCATTGTACTTGACCCGCCGGCTTTTGCAAAAAACATCAAATCCAGACATAATGCAGTTCAGGCCTATAAAAGATTGAATGCGGAAGCTTTGAAAAGAATTAAGCCAGGAGGCATTTTGTTTACCTTCTCCTGCTCGCAGGTTATTGATAAACAATTATTTGCCAATACCATTACCGCATCAGCATTAGAATCAGGAAGAAAGGTAAGAATTCTACATTATCTCTCACAACCGGCAGATCACCCCATCAATATTTATCATACAGAAACAGAATACTTAAAAGGATTGGTCCTGTATGTAGATTAAGGTAAATTTATTCTAAAAAAGAGCAACCTTTTTAGAATTTATCAGGTTCATTTTGGTAATTCTTAGACTTTATCTTTTACTTTAAATAAAAATCACTAAAAATGTACATAGGATTAAAACACTTGCATTCAGGTTTGGCTTATTTGGCGCTTTTAGCCTTGGTCATCATCTTCATTTATGCCCTAATCGGGGCATTGAGCAATAAGGAGTTTACAGAAAAAGACCGAAAAATAGCCTTAATTGGCTTTATCCTTGCCCACGTACAATTGTTGGTAGGTTTGGTACTTTATTTTGTAAGTCCAGTTGGATTTTCATTATTGACCGGAGGAGGTGCGATGTCTGACAGTGCAGCAAGACTCACTGCATTAGAGCATCCCTTGATCAATATTTTGGCCATTGTGCTCATCACTATTGGATACACTCGCGCCAAAAAATTTGGGGAAAGCAGGGCAAGATTCAGGTCCATCTACATGCTTTATGCTATTGGACTTGTCCTGATAATCAGTCGGATACCTTGGCATAACTGGTTGGGATAATGCAACAGAAATTAAACCCCGAAATATTTCTGTTTCGGGTTTAATTTCCTCTATCTTTTCCTAATCCTACCTGATAATCATCAGGTGTACCACGCATATGTACATTGACGAATCTTACCCTTCTGTTCTGATCTCTAAAAACTATAGCATCTTCTTTATCTGGATCTACTTCTTCAAAGTTTTTTCCTCCAAATAATGACCGAAAACCAACCTGTGTTACCAAACCAAGAGGTATACGGATAAAGTAATCCATATTCATATCCAGACTTTGCTTACCTGATAACTCAATAAAGCCCAAACTGGAATTGATATTCATTTTAGGTATACTTAAGATACCTTCTTTCAGTTCAAAAGTATTTGATAAAGTATCAAATCGTACATTCCTCAGGTTCTTGTCTTTAAAGTATTCCCCCATGGCCTGCAAGGGAGTGAAATTCACCAATCGCCCTTGATAGACAGTAAGATCCATTTTGGCTTCAGAACGGTCAATAATCGGAGTCAAATCAGGGTGAACCAAAAATTTACTGACCACGGTTCCGGATACCAAACCATGAAGGTTTTCATTGATCAAATAATCCTGACCAAAGTTTTCAAATTTGAATAGAAGTTTGTCTAAGTCAAGTTTCTCCGCTACTAAGGTACTATTGAAATAAATTTGGTTGGGATCAGAACCATTAAAATAGCCCTTAATTCCCATCCTGCCATCTGCTGCTTTTAACCCCAAAGTGTCCAAATAAATGTAATGATCCACTTTGGTCCTCGCGTTGAGGAAAAAATCTTCTAACCAGAAATTGTGATAATTCAGCTTATTCACTTGAGCGGAAAAATCCATATCTCTGAAAGGAACCATAAAAATATTGAAAGCTTCTTCATGATTCGTTTCTTTTTCAAGACTTTCAAAACCCATCAAAGCATCTATATCCAACATTTGCGATTTCAAAGAAAAGTAATTTTTAAACAAAGCTGTTTCTTTTGCTTCTCCCACATTATATCCCAATTGAATATTAAAATCCGAAACACCCATATTACCCTGAAAATTTTCCAAAGTCAGGTAATCTGCCTCATAATGTATCCTTCCTTTAAAATTGTCTAGCCTTAAGGGATGGAGTTTCATCTGACCTTCCAGATGGTTCAACCAAAGATCTGCGGATTGGAATGCACTATCAAAAACCAGCTCTAACTTTCCATTGAGTTTTAGACGATCAATCGCTTCATTCTGATAATCAACAGGCAGGTAGTTTTCACCTGCATAAGTGAGTAAATCGTGAACAGCCAAGTGATCTGAAACAAGGTCAAAATCAAAGAAACTTTTCCCTCGGGGATAAGCTTGAAACCACTTGGAATAATTTTGAAGTTTTCCTGTGAAATGAAAATCGGTTTTGTCTATTTCTCCCGTAAAATCAATCACAGCCAAATCATTGTCTCCAATTATGACATCTGCATGAAAATCATGGAAAGCATGTGGATAATTTTTAAGTTTTGCATGGAAATCTTCAATAAAAAACTCTCCTTTTGGTAAATGGACAAATTCTTTTATTTCCTTTCCAGTGGATTCAAAGGCCAATTTGATTTCAAAATCTGAAATTACTTCCTGCCAATTGCTGGAATCCTGATTAAATATCTCTTCAAGGTCAATTTTTTTGGAAACTGATCTTAAATCTGCCTTTACGCTTTTATCTTCTCCATGAAAGATGGCAGGAAAGTTTTGAATCTTTCCATCAAATGAAAAATCCGATTCCAAAATATCAAACTGTAATTTATCTAAAACAAGATTTCCCTTCTCCAAAGAGGCAAGGATATTGGCATTACGAATAGGATGTGGAAAATCCGGAAAGGTAAAATTCAAATCATTGACAATAAGCTCACTTTTTACACTTCTGTTTACGCCTGAAATACCAGTCACCTCTAGGTCTATCAATTCGTTGAAATCCATATTGACCAAAACTTGTCCACTAATGCCCTGAAGGCCTTCGATTTCGAAGAATTTACCCAAAAAACCTAAATCTATATCCGCATTTAAATTGACATCGATATAAGGATTGACAAAATCCCTTACTATCAATTTTCCTTGAAAAATTCCCTGCTCAGGCTTGGCATTAAAATTTAGAAGCTGAAATTCCGAAGTCTTGAGGCTCCTTTCATCTCCGTTAGTATAGAAAGCGGAGAACCTTAAATCATCCACAATTTTATCCGTGGTTGGATTGAGGAAATAGGCATTATCACAACCAAATTCAAGACCAATGGAAGGTACATTTCCATTGGATGATTTTCCCCGAATAATTCCCTGAAAATAAACATCTCCTTCATTTTTATACCTTCTCACAAATTCCCCTGTCTCTTCAGGTAAAAAAGCGGCAATCAGATTAAAATCAGGTTTCTCTCCCTGTAACCGAATATCAATATTCATGTCGTCATCAAGATCAAGCTGGCCTGAAACACCCAAAACTGCACCTTCTAGTATCAATTTGGACCGTTCCAATGAAATAAGCTGCTCATTTTGGTCAAACATTAATGAAAGGTCTAAATCCACTTGTTTATTGGAAAAAAATGTTGGTTGATCGTCGATATCCAAGTCAAAAATCAAATTACTCAACCATCTGATTTGAACAAGGTCCTTTTCTATTTTTATGCCGGCATCTGCTTGATTAACATGAAAAAACAAAGTAGTCAAATTCCCTAAGTCTTTATATTTAATTTCAACGTCTGATAATATGACAGAGTTAATATCGAGATTGATGCCCCCTTCATCTTCCTTATCCCCCTCAAAACTTATACCTTTGGCTTTCAACAAATTGATTTCAGTATTTTCATCACGTACAAGATTGAGGCCACCTTGACTCAATTTTATAGATTTGACAATAAAATCCCCCTTCAATAAATCCCAAATTCGAAAACCTACATATAGGTCTTTGGCATAATAAATGGTATCCGAATGTGATTCTTTACCTTCATAAAAAACAAGATCTTCCAGGTCAATTGATACATAGGGAAATTGGGCAAATGGGGCAATATGGGAATCTTTGAGCTGCAACTCCCCAAAAAATTGTTTGTTTAATGAACGGATCAGGTTTTGCGTTAAACTTTTTTGGTTTTTATAAACAATTCCGATACCAATGGCAGGAATAATTAATAGTATTGAAATAGCTACCAAGCCTACAATGACCACTATTTTACGCTTCATAAGTAGTTTTAGATATACCTTTACCATTGCAAATTTCAGGCCTATCGCAAAATTTCTTTAGCAAAAAGAAAATTAGTGTTGAATTTGTCCTGCTGACCTGACAAACTGACCTTCGATACCAGTCAATGCATCTCCCATATCATTCCTGGCGTGATCAGCCAATTTGACCATCTTATCCACAATTTCAGGGTGATCAGTAATTACATTTTGAAGCTCTGAAGGATCTGAGGGAATATGGTACAACTCCATCTGCGTTAGGGTATTCATGGTATACTTATTGGGTAAACCATCATTTCTGGGACTTTGACCAGGGGCAATGATACGATACTGGTGAGGAAAGTATAGCTTCCACTCATTCATAACTACCGCTTGTAATTCATTCCTATTATAGTATACAAAATAAGCCTCTTGAGGACTTTGGACATCAGCCGCTGTCATCATACTTTGGATATTTCGACCATCAATCTTTTGTTCTGGTAAATCCGCTCCCACTATATGGGCAAGCGTTGGCAAAATATCAATACTCATGGCTGGATTTTCCTGTACTATTCCAGATGGTAAATTCCCCTTCCACTTCATAATTGCCGGTACCTTTACTCCTCCATCCCAAGAAGTCCCCTTACCTTCCCTAAGTGGATATGCGGAACCAGAATGCCCAGAATAGGATAACCATGGGCCATTATCAGACAAAAAAATCACAATGGTGTTTTCCTCCAGATTATTTTGTTTCAATGTCTCTATTATTTGACCTACCGACCAGTCAATTTCCATGATCACATCTCCATAGAGTCCTCTTTCGGACTTGCCTTTAAACTTATCCGATACAAAAAGCGGAACATGTGGCATGGGGTGTGCCAAATAAAGGAAAAACGGTTTATCCCGGTTCCTCTCTATGAAATCAATGGATTTTTGGGTGAACCAAGTTGTAAACATACTTTGATCATTCCAAATGGTATCTACTATCCGATCATTTTCATACATAGGCAGTGGCGGATAATATCCTTTTGTTTCAGGATGGTTGGGCCACATATCATTTGAATAAGGGATACCATAAAATTCATCAAAGCCCTGATTGGTGGGCAGAAATTCCGGGTGATGTCCCAGGTGCCATTTACCAAATATTGCCGTGGAATAGCCCAAGGGCTTTAATAACTCTGCAATGGTTTCCTCTTCTGGGTTCAAACCATGACTGCTGCTATGGTCCAAGGCACCGTGTATACCCAATCGATTGGAATAGGTTCCAGTAAGTAAGGCCGCCCTTGATGCAGAACATACCGCTTGTGCTACATAAAAATTGGTAAACTGCACACCTTCAGCGGCCAATTGATCCAAATGTGGGGTTTCTATATCCTTTGCACCATATACTCCAACATCATTGTAACCCTGATCATCTGTAAATATCAGAATAATATTTGGCTTCACTTCCTTTTTTGATCGCTTTTCTTGCTCTTTGCAGGAAATAATGAGAGGAAAAATAAAAAGGATGATTATGAGTGATCTCATATAACTTTCATTTGATAACCTTCAATTGTCTGTGGTCAATAGTCTTCGGTGGTAATTAATCTGTCCAAGGTGATAATTCAGATGCCCCACCAAATGGGTCATAAAATACTCGTATGTCATTGGATAACCAAATTCCTCCAATGGATATTTTCGGTAAAACCAATCTTCCGGAAACTCAAGCAATGCTTTTGTGATAACTTGTTTTGTCTCCTCAATTTGTGTCAATATCTCTTCCAAGGGAACGTCCTTAACTGTAAATTCTGCATCCTTATCCCTTTCATATCCAGTGTTCCCCATATTGGCTCCTATATAATGATTGAGGTTACCGATTAGGTGAATGGCAAGCGTACCCGCAGAATTGGAGATACCATCTTGTATTTTCCAAATATCAGCCTCCTTTTTGTAGGACTTGAGTTCATTTTTGAGTTTGGTCAAATCCCTGTCAAAATAAAATATCAGTGAATCCTTCATCTATTTATGAATTAATTGCCAAATGATATACCAAGACCTTTGGCAGCATGAACGAGATACCCCTTAGGGTCCACCACCTTGTTTTCTTTGGTGGCATTTTCTAAAGGCACTGCAACAAAATCATTGTTGATAAAAGCTGCCATTTTACCAAAGTCACCTTCCAATACCATCTCAAAAGCTTTAACGCCAAAAGCTGACGCCAATACCCTGTCAAATGCTGAGGGAGTCCCACCACGCTGCACATGCCCCAAAACTGTTTCCCGTATCTCTGCCCGCACTCCTGCTTCTTTGAGTTGGCTCGATAACTCATAGGCTACACCACCTAATTTAACATGTCTTGATCCGGATTCACCGTCTCTAAAAACCAAAGTACCATCTTTAGGTTTAGCACCTTCAGCTATCACTATATTGACAAAGCCACGCCCCTTTTCATACCTTGCTTCGATTCTTTTGACAAGTTTATTGATATCATAAGGAATTTCAGGTATAAGGCAGATTTCAGCACCCCCAGCTATGGCTGTATGCAAAGCTATCCACCCTGCATCACGGCCCATAACTTCCATGATCATCACTCGGTGATGACTTTCTGCTGTGGTGACCAATTTATCGAAGCCATCAGTAGCAATTTGGACCGCAGTCTGAAAACCAAAGGTCATATCTGTTCCTGCTAAATCATTATCAATCGTCTTGGGAACGCCAACTATGGGCAGTCCATGGTCATGTAGTGCTTTTGAAATTCTTTGTGAGCCGTCACCACCAATATTGATTACTGCATCGAATCCCAATTCCTTTATCCGCTCTGCCAGATCTTTAGTCTTATCTATAAATCTTATGTTACCAAATTCATCCTTAACTGGATAATACAAAGGATCAGCTTTATTGGTCGTTTTTAAAATAGTGCCTCCTTTTACGTGTATTCCAGCTACCTTACTCCTTGTAAGGGGAATAATAAAAGGAGGATCGGACCACACACCGTTGAAAGCTTCTTTACTCCCGTATATTTCCCATTCCTTTGCTTTTTTGGCTCTTTTGTATATTCCGCGTATCACCGCATTCAATCCAGGGCAATCTCCTCCGCCGGTAGCTATTAAAAGTTTCTTCTTGTTCATGGATAATATATGTTCTGATGCAACATACAAAAAAAGCTTTTAAAAAATGAGAATTGCAAGTCCTTTTACGCCTTGTATAGCTTAAGATGCTTTTTTATAATCTAAGGGCAAACCCAAACTGGATATCATACTTTTACCTAAAAAATAAGGGTTTTTTTAATTCCTATGTCTGATCTTTCCAAATTCAATTAATCCGATTTAAGTCTTAACTTGTACCTTTTAATATATTCTAAATGGAAAAAGACCTCAAAATAGCTGTATTGATCGATGCTGATAATGTATCGGCCCATCCAATAAAAGAGATGATGGAAGAAATCGCCAAATATGGTAATCCTACCATCAAAAGAATTTATGGAGACTGGACCAAGCCACAACTTGGTAAATGGAAAAATGTCCTTTTGGAAAATGCCATCAATCCTATCCAACAATATAGCTATACTTCTGGAAAGAATGCTACCGATTCAGCCATGATCATTGACGCTATGGATATCCTTTATTCTGAAAAGGTGGATGGCTTTTGCTTGGTTTCCAGTGATAGCGACTTTACAAAATTGGCTACCAGACTACGAGAAACAGGGATGCTGGTGCTTGGCATGGGTGAGAAAAAAACCCCGGAACCCTTTATAGTGGCCTGTGATAAATTTATTTATGTAGAAATACTCCAAAAGGAAGAACCAGAAATCTTTGGCGATAAATCCAAAGCCAAACCCAAAAGCCAAGTGGATAAAATCACTCCAAAACTCATCCGTTTGATCCGCAATACCATTTCAGATTTGGCTGATGATGATGGATGGGCATTTATGGGTGATGTTGGAAACCTTATCCAGAAAAAACAGCCCAACTTTGATTCCAGGAATTATGGATTCCAAAAACTCACCCCTCTGATCAGTGCTATTCCTTCATTTGAAATTGACCAAAGAGAAAGCTCAAAAGGCCGACACAAATTGATTTTTGTCAGAAATAAAGATTGAATGCTAACTTTGTGAACCAACGGATGGGAACTTAATGTTGGATATCATGAAACCTCATGGACCTTGACCCCATGAATTATTTCAATACAATGGAAAATAAAAAAAGGGTAGTTGTTGGATTGTCGGGAGGGGTAGATTCCTCTGTTGCTGCTTATCTTCTCAAAGAAAAGGGCTTTGAAGTCATCGGAATGTTTATGAAAAACTGGCACGATGAATCCGTAACCATCTCCAATGAATGCCCATGGATGGAGGATAGTACCGACGCCATGCTTGTTGCAGAGAAACTGGGAATTCCATTCCAGGCCATCGATCTTAGCGAAGAATACAGAGAAAGAATTGTGGATTACATGTTCACAGAATACGAAGCCGGCAGAACCCCTAATCCGGATATTCTTTGCAACAGAGAAATCAAATTTGATATTTTCTTGAAAGCCGCCCAAAAGCTCAAAGCTGATTTTGTGGCTACAGGCCATTATTGCCAAAAAGGTTCGGTTGAAAAAGACGGGAAAACAATCTATCGGCTTTTAGCAGGGGCAGACTCCAATAAAGACCAAAGTTACTTTTTGTGCCAGTTGAGCCAGGAACAACTGTCCCAAGCACTCTTTCCTATAGGCCATCTCCAAAAATCAGAGGTGAGGAAAATTGCCAAGGAACAGGATTTGATCACTGCTGATAAAAAAGACAGTCAAGGGCTTTGTTTTATAGGAAAGGTTCGTTTGCCAGATTTTTTACAGCAGCAACTGAAACCAAAAAAAGGGAAAATAATAGTTGTCCCTGAAGATTTAACAGTATATGACAAACAAAAAATCTCAGTAGAATTAAACCCTGAGGATTTTAATCTTGAAACTTTGGATGCCTTGTGCTTACCTATTCCATATCAGGCTACTGAGGGTAAAGTCATTGGTGAACATAACGGAGCACATTATTTTACGGTTGGACAAAGAAAAGGTCTCCAAGTCGGAGGAACTGGCAAACCATTATTCGTTATTGCTACGGACACTAAGGAAAATATCATCTATACCGGACTGGGTGAAAATCACCCCGGATTAAATAGAAATGGCCTTTTCGTAGCTAAAAAGGACATTCATTGGATTAGGGAGGACCTATCGCTTCCTGTTGGTACTTCCATACGATACCAAGCAAGGATCAGGTACAGACAACCTTTGACTTGGGCTACTTTGATCATGCGTAAAAACGGGCTCTATGTTGTTTTTGACGAAGCACAGCGGGGAATTGCCTCTGGTCAATTTGTGGCCTGGTATCTTGGAGAAGAAAGCATTGGTTCTGGAGTAATCTTTTAATATTAATACTGATCCACTTGGTAACATTACTGGAAATTATTTATGAAGATGAGTACTATATAGCTATTAATAAACCGGCTGGTGTCCTGGTACATAGAACCAATCTTGCCAAAGAAGAGTATGAATTATTGGCTGTTCAAATGCTCAGAGAACAAATTGGCCAAAAAGTGTACCCCCTTCACCGTATAGACAGACCCACTTCAGGTGTACTTATCTTTGGCAAAAATTCAGAGGCCACATCCCTACTTCAACCTTTATTCCCTACTGCTGAGGTCAAAAAATTTTATCTCTGCCTGGTAAGAGGCTATATCGCAGAACATGGGCTTATTGAGCAGCCTCTAAAGAAAAAACTATACGGTGAACTACAGGAAGCCATGACTGAATTCTGGAGAATTGATCAAGTTGAAATACCCTATGCTTCTTCTTCCCGCTATCCTTCAAGTCGATATGCACTGATTAAGGTATATCCGCATACTGGAAGAATGCATCAGATCCGAAGGCATATGGCCCATGCCCGTCATTATATCATTGGAGATTCCACACATGGGGACAACAAACAGAATATTTTTTTCAGAACAACATTTGGTTTAAAAAACTTGCTTTTACATGCATGGCAAGTGGAATTTACACATCCCTTTACAAAAAATAAGGTGAGACTTGAAGCAGACATCCCCTCTTACTTTTTAGAAATAGTTGAAAAACTTTCCCTTCAATTACCTAATTCAGATTAATTCCCAACACCAAGCCTAACCAAGGTTTATTTTGATAAATCCAAAAGCGTGAATTGCTATCCAATAGGTAATCCCATCCAAATCCTACTCCTATATTAAGGTAATTGAAAGCAAAGCTAACAGCTAAACCATATGACCAAGCTATTCCATCATATTCATAATTGATATTATCTTGGGTTAGCCAAGGATTAACCGGTGTAGCACTAATTCCTGAGAATACCCCAAAAGTAACACCATAATGTCTAGTAAGCCTTTCATATTCGCCAAAGGGGCTAGGCTTATAACCTAATGTATACCAATCTGTTCGGTAACCTAAGTACATTGAGGCATTGAGGTTGGTATTGAGTTGGGGGGGAATACCGTGCCTACTGCCTCTAAATTTAAAAGGGATAGAAATCAAATCAATATCAAGTTCGTTGGTTTTAAAAACCTGATCTTCTATTTTTACCGAAACACTTTTCTGGGGGAAATTAATTATTTCTCTATTAAGTGTATCCAAAAAGAAATAATTATTACTTGAATAAACGGGAAAAATGGTCAAAAATTCAGGTTCATTGTCCAGATAAACCTGTTCTATTTTATCGCCATATATTTTGGATTTGTAAAATCCGTCCTGAATTTCATAGGCATCTATTTGTTTTTGAGACCTGCATGCAAAGAATAGCGGAATAATAAGAAAAAATACAATGTTCTTGGGGTTATTCTTGATATTCATTTTAACAAATTAGCAAATTTATTATGAAATAAACAGGGGTTACTACTCATTTCCCAAACCATAAACGTAAAATTCCTATATTTAAAACCTAAACATAAATTAACCAGCATGAATATAAAATTTAGTCTTTTGTTTTTGATGTTGTTACTATGGTCAGCTGCTTATTGCCAGCAGGGGAAACAAGCTATAGAAGCCAATTTCAATGAAAGAGAAAGTATATCCCATTTCAGATTTTTAGCCTCGGATGAATTAATGGGAAGGGATCCGATAAGACCTGAAATTGATGCTGCTGCAAGGTACATTGCAGAGCAATTTTGGAAATATGGTGCACAGGAAATTGAAGGTGCAAATGGCTATTATCAAAATATACCTTTTCGTCTTTCTTACCCACCAAGTAAAGGAATGGTCAACCTGGGAGAAAATGAATTCACGCAGGGTGAAGATTTATTGGTTTTGGATGGTCCTTCGCTGGAAGGTTCTTTTGAGTTGGTCGTCTTAGGTTATGGATTGGAAAATGATTATGCAGGAAAAGATGTTCAGGGAAAAATCGTAGTAACCAATGTAGGCGCCCCAAATAGACTAAGCCCATCTGACCTATTTGCTGTCGGTAGAGAGAAAACAGCCTTAGCCAAGGCAAAGGGAGCTGCTGGAATTATTGAAATGTACAATGTGCCCACCGTTCCATGGGCATTGGTCTCAAATTTTTTGAACAGAACGCAGTTGACAGTAGATACTAATCCAGGCACCGAAAGTATTCCCTACATTTGGTTGAGAGATCTAAGTAATAATCATATAAATGCAATTGGAAAAGGGGATATAACAAAAGCAGCTTTTCAGATTGAAGGAAAACTTAACAGAAGTATCATTGGTAAAAATGTGGTTGCTCTAATTGAAGGTACTGACCCGGAATTGAAAAATGAATATGTTATGCTTTCGGCACATTATGATCATGTCGGAGTAGGCAGACCAAATGCGGAAGGTGATTCCATTTATAATGGTGCCCGTGACAATGCTGTAGGAACAGTCGCACTTATCAATGCTGCCCGATATTTTGCTAAGCATCCTCCCAAAAGATCCATATTAATCTGTGCTTGGACAGCTGAAGAAAAAGGGTTATTGGGAAGCGCATATTTCGCTGAAAATCCATTGGTTCCATTGAATCAGATCATTTTTAACTTGAATATTGATAATGCTGGATACAACGATACTTCCATTGTTACAGTGGTCGGCCTTGGGCGCACTTCTGCTGATCATTTGATATCAGATGGTACTGCTGCATTCGGACTTGAAGCCATTGCTGATCCTTCTCCGGAGCAAGGGCTTTATGATCGTTCAGACAATGTGAACTTTGCGAGAAAAGGTATCCCTGCGCCTACTTTTAGCCTTGGTTTTACCGCTTTTGATGAAGAAATCAGCAAGCATTATCATCAACCTTCAGATGAGGTCGGTAATTTCGATTTGGATTATGCCGTTTTGTATTGGAAAAGTTATCTCCTTGCAGCTGAGAATATTGCCAATTGGAATGAAAAACCAAGATGGAATGAAGGTGACAAATATGAAGAGGTCAGCAAAACTCTCTATGGCATCAAGTAAAAAAATCCCGGTCATTAAGTCCGGGATTTTTTGTTGGCTAAGAAGATTACTAAAGTAGCTGTCATGAACATGATAAGACTATAAATGGCGATAGGTATGGTCATTTCCGAATTTTTGAGTAAGGTAGCAGCAATCAAAATACCTAAGGTGCCATTTTGAATCCCTGACTCTATAGATATCGTCAGTCTTTGTCTTTTTGGCAAAACAAAGGCTGTGGCAAGGAAATAGCCTACCACCAAGGTCAAAATATTGAGGCTAAGCATTACGGGCCCTGTCAATATAAAAAACGCTACAATTGACTCCCGCTCTTTGAGAATAGCAGCAAAAATGATTAAGGTAAAAAATACCGCTGAAGCAATCCTTACCGGTCTATCCGCTTTTTGGGAAAGACCTGGAAACCTTTTCTTTAAAAACATACCAAAGGAAACAGGTATTACCGTAACACCCATAATTTGAATGATAGTTTCCCCAACTGGTAGCATAATGCTACCCTCCTCTCCGAAATGTACTATAGCAAAATTGACAATTAAAGGAATGGTAATAATCGTAATAAATGAGGTAACGGCCGTAAGACTGATGGAAAGGGCAATATCTCCTCGCGATAAATGGGTTATCAAATTGGAAGTTGCTCCTCCCGGACAAGCAGCTAAAATCATTACCCCTACTGCCAAGGCTCCAGTCAATCCAAAGAGTTTAACAAGGGCAAAGCCGAAAAGAGGCAATAAGATCAGCTGGTTCACTAAACCCAGTATACCGGCTTTGGGAAACAATACAATGTTTTTAAAATCTTTAATACTAAGCGATAGCCCCATTCCCAACATGATAAATGCCAAGGCCAAAGGTAAAAAGACAGCGGTCAATATACTTTCTTGCATAAGGTTATGGTGTGGGTTGATTTAAATTAAACTTTCCTAAGATCTCTAGAATGTTTTTGTGAAGAATTGGGGCAGTCTCTGGTCCTACAGAATTAATTTCACCATACGGACGTTCAGATAATCCGTATGTAAATGGGGCCTTTTCATCCCATTGACTTTTTGGAATGATATAACCAATCATATCATTGGACATTCCATTAAAAAACCTGACAGTACCCGGCATCTTAGACCTGATAGCAGGTATTTCTACGGGAGCTATTCTATAATCTGCCCCGTCCGGCGCTTCAACTCCTCCATTTAAAATTTCAGGGTAAAGTTCTCCTGGAAAGTGCACAAAAGAAATGATCCCCAATTGCCAAGCTGCAAGTTCTGACCTTATATGTCCCCATTTGGCAAATCCTCTATCTAAGATTCCGGTCCAAGCTCCCAACCAAAACATGCGGTTATCCAAAGGCAAAAGAATACTTTTAGCTTCTATTTGAAACTGAGAATAATCAAAGGAAAAACCTTGATCTGCTTGAATCATTTCCAAAACAATTTTGGCTAAGGCCATACCTTGAACATCAATTTTCTGATCATTGGCCTCTTTAAAAATATCTCCTGAAAAAGGGTGTTCTATTGCAATACTGGGATGAGTAGTCATTAATCCACCCAAGGCACCATTCACAAAAATGGAAATTCCACCCAATCCCTCAAGATAAAGTGAATCATTCCAAACTATACCTTCTTCGATGTATTTTCTAAAGTAATGTGGGAAATCTGAACTGATCAAGGTATTGTCTGACCAAAGTGTTTCCGGATGGTTACCCCAATTCAGCAATGTTCCTAAAGTTGATCGGGTATCTTTATCCAAAACTTGTAAAACCCGTATTCCGGCATCAAAGACCTGTGGATCCCTCGTATCTCCCACCAAATTCAATGCTTGCTTTTCATCCTCAAAAACCCTAAAAGTTGCCGGTCTAGTATTTTTTGATGCCATTTCTACTGAATTCAAGATTCCTTGATTGACAAATTCCAGATAATCTGGATTTACCCCTCTTCGGTATGGACTAGGTCCATACATTCCCATGAGGTCTGGAGAGGAATGTACGTGTGTACTCGAAACAATCAGGTAATCAATACCCCATTCTTCTGGAATACGCTTTCTCAGACTTATCACTTCGTCATTTCCGAAACTCATCATATCAATAACACAAAATGCCAACCTAAATCCTCCATTGTCAATTACAATTGAACGTGCCCATAAGGGATCATTCACTCCTGAAGCAGGTCTGTTTTGATGAAAACCAGCCAGCCATACTGGATCAAACTTTCCATTTTTGTTCAGGTCATGGTAAACATCTCCATCTTTGGGTTCATACCGCGCATTTTGGTTTTGATCTGACCAAGTATCAAAGGTTATCGGGGTAATATCAGTTTTTGAAAACCCAACCAAAATTTCTTTCTCATCCAAGTCTTGAAAAGATATGGAAAGTTCGTAATTGGGATGTCTGTCTTTAAATATTGAAAAAGTATAATAAGTAACTATAAGAAGAAATGTTCCGAAAATTAAAAGGGAAAGTAATATCCATTTCTTCATGTCAATTTTTTTTGTAATAGCATTGTAAGATAATAATCTGAAGTCAAATGACAAAAATCAAAATTATCTGAAATGGAACAAGCCTTTAAATTAATCGTTACAATTGAAAAATAATGTTCTTATGAAATTCAGAGCACTTAGCCTTATAACCATAATCTTACTTTCCGCTTGTGTGGAGCAGGTCTCTCTGCTTCCCGCCGGTTCCCAATTGCTTAGAAACTCAGACTTTTCTCAAAGTTTAGATAATGTGTCTCCTTGGGTACCGATTAGCTCTCCCGGATTCGAACTAGGGATATCTGATGAAATATTTAGATCGGGAAGTCGCTCTGTTTTTATTGAAAACACGGATATTTTCAATGAAAATACAGGTACTTGGACGCAGGTTTATAATGGTTCAATACCTGGTCCCGGTCAAAGGGTAAGGTTAAGGGCATATTTAAAAGGTGAAAATATTAGACTCTTTACACCAAACAGCAATGTATTCATATCATTGAGATTCTCTCCAGTAAAAGACAACAGTGGTTCATTGGCAGGGAGATTTATCAGTTCACAACAAAGGGTTAGAATAGAAGGAACATTTGACTGGACGCCTATAGAGTTGGTAGTCAATAATGTTCCTGAAGATGTGGAATCTGTTGCTGTATTTCTTGTCATGGGGTCAAGAGTTACAGGAAAGGTGTACTTTGACGATGTCACCTTGAGTGTGGAATAAAAGGATTTTAAAGAATACCCTTTTCGGGGTATTTTGGTGTAACCGTCCTTCCAAAAGCCATCATTTCTTCAATTTGCTCTTGCATCTGCCCATTGGGGTGAATGACTGGTCCAATTCCAGCCTCTTTTTTCTTATAGTCCAGATAACCTATAACTATAGGTACATCTGCACCTGAAGCCACATGATAAAAACCTGTTTTCCATTTGGACACATAACCTCTGGTACCTTCTGGTGTAACCATGATTACCAATTCATCAGCATCCTTTAGCATATTTGTCATGGCTTCTGTATAGGTTTGTTTGCGGCCTCCAGGAATCCTTTTCCGATCAATAGCTATACCCCCCAAAGATTTGATTAACCAGCCTAATGGACCAACCATCACTTCTTTTTTGATCGTAAACCGAACAGGAATATCCATTAGATAAAAAGCTGCGCGAGCATATAATAAATCCCAATTACTGGTATGAGGAATCGCAATAAGGACTGCTTTTTTCAAATCTTTTGGCCATCCTATATTCAACCTCCATCCTGCTATCCAAAAAACCAACCTGGACAATAATTTCATCATGCCTTCAATTTATTTTTTTTAAAAGACAGTTCTTTCATTTCTTTATTTTCATCAATGTAAGCCATGGTTGATTCATAACCAAAGTCAAAAATTTCTTTTGCCTTTTTGATGTCAAATACCCCATATTTTGCCAAACCTTTAGGTTCAATAAAAAAATCACATTTTTCCTTACGACTGTATACATTATAATTCATAGACATGATCACGGTCCTTTCAATCAGGCTTTTGATATTTTTAATATTGTGCTCTACAGGTAGATGATTGCAATTAACACCTATAATCACATCACATACTCCTTCTAATGGCTCAATGGGAAGATTATTCAGGACACCGCCATCCACATAATAATTATTCCCTATGGCGATTGGGTCAAACATCCCAGGAATACAAGATGAGGCCATCAAAGGTTTGATCAGCTCTCCTTCAGAAAAATAAACAACTTTTGCACGCCTTATATCTGTGACCGTTACTGTCATTGGCATCCTAAGGGATTCAAATGAATTTTCGGGAAGGTATTTTTTAAACAATTCTTCGACAATATCCATTTTAAGGATCCCCGTCCAGCTAATTGCAGGCCTTAGAAATTTAAAATAATTGGTTTTGATGATTATTTCCAAAATTTGATCAGGTTCATGCCCAGCAGCATATAAAGCCCCTGCTATGGCTCCAGCGCTACTTCCACTGATCCTATTAGGAAATATACCTCGTTGGTTCAATGCCTTAAGCACCCCGAGATGTGAGACTCCTCTGACTCCCCCACCTGATAATGCGATTCCAATCTTCTTATCCGAGTTCATTGAGTGAAAAGGTTTTGTCTAATCTAACACCTTTTTCTGTCATTTTAAGCGTACAGCATTCGTTCTTGGAGTCATGTTCCAAAAAAACAATATATTGTTTTTTTGCAGCCTCTTCCAAAAACCGTTTTTTCTCCTCCATCGTAATCAAAGGGCGGGTATCATAACCCATCACATAAGGCAATGGTATATGGCCTATTGATGGCAACAAATCGGCAGCAAACACCAAAGTATGCCCTTTATAGGAGATTTTTGGAATCATTTGTTTGTCTGTGTGACCATCCACTGTGAAAAATTCAAAACCATCCATTAACTTCTTTTCCTTTAAATCCAAAAATGACAGCTGCCCGCTTTCTTGCATGGGAAGCATATTTTCTTTCAAAAAGGATGCTTTTTCTCTTGGATTCGGTTGGGTAGCCCAAATCCAATGTTCCTCATTAGTCCAATATTGAGCATTCCTAAAGGTCATTTCAAGTTGTGTAGACATTTTTCCTTTGTATCGAACACCACCACCACAATGATCAAAATGCAAGTGCGTGAGGAAATTATCGCTTATATCAGAAAAAGAAAAACCTTTTTGTTGGAGTGATTTTTCCAATGTATCCTCACCATGTAGGTAATAATGAGAAAAAAATTTGGCATCCTGTTTTTCACCAATGCCATTATCAATTAAAATCAATCTATTTCCTGACTCCACAAGTAGGCATCTCATCGCCCAAGTACATAGGTTATTTTCATCAGAAGGGTTTGTCTTTGACCATAGTACTTTAGGTACAACTCCAAACATCGCACCACCATCTAATTTAAAAAACCCCGTATTGATTACATGTAATTTCATCTACTTTTCTAAAATAATAAATCCCGCATTTCAGAAGCGGATTGGCTTTTGAAATGCGGGAATATCTTGGATGAAAGCTATTCAACAAAAACGCCCATGGAACAGAATTTATCTATTCGCTGTTCAATACGCTTTTCCGGTTTGATCTTTTCCAAATCTTTTAAGGCCTCCAAGATGGTTTTTTTAAGAATTTTGGCCATGCCTTTCATATCCCTATGCGCACCTCCAAGTGGTTCTTCAATGATTCCATCTATAAGCCCATTCTTTTGCATATCAATGGCTGTGAGTTTGAGTGCCTCTGCCGCTTGTTCTTTGTAATCCCAGCTTCTCCATAAAATTGAGGAACAGGATTCAGGAGAAATAACAGAATACCATGTATTTTCCAGCATATAGACTTTGTCTCCTATGGCAATCCCCAATGCTCCACCTGAGGCACCTTCACCAATGATGATACAGATTACTGGAACTTTGAGCATAAACATTTCCCTCAAATTCTTCGCAATAGCCTCACCTTGTCCTCTCTCCTCTGCTTCCAATCCAGGAAAAGCACCTGGAGTATCAATCAATGTAACAATAGGTTTCCCAAACTTTTCCGCCATTTTCATGAGCCTTAAAGCTTTACGGTATCCTTCCGGATTGGCCATACCAAAATTACGTTCCTGACGTTGTTTGGTATTTCTGCCTTTTTGCTGCCCAATAAACATCACTGATCTACCCTCAATGTCTCCAAGTCCACCAATCATGGCCTTGTCATCTTTTACAGTTCTATCACCGTGAAGTTCAATAAAATCATTGGTGATTTCATAAATATAGTCCAGGGAATAGGGTCGGTCTGCGTGCCTTGAAAGCTGTACACGCTGCCAACGGGTCAAATTTTGGAAAGTCTCTTTTTTCAAACTCTGAATTTTTTCTTCCAATGACTGAATGTCAGTAGCCAAATCTATATTTCTACCTTTGGCCAAATCTTTCATTTCCTGAAGTTTTAGCTCCAAATCAGCTATTGGTTTTTCGAATTCTAATAACATACTTGACTTTTTTGAATAGGACAAAGATAAAAATATTCTGACTAAGAAAAATTTTTATTTGATAGGGTCCTAGAATAAGCGTTCTAAAGATACACCGATGTAAAAAGTACCATCTACAAGGGATTCTATGATATATACATAATATTTCATAAACAAAAAAACCCCAGCTTTTAACTGAGGTTTCGCGGAATGGCCTGTCCCGTGAAACGGGAGACGGGACTCGAACCCGCGACCTTCCC
>NZ_SLAP01000027.1 GCF_007126775.1 Cecembia sp.
GTTAAGAAAATATTCTGTGGATTTTTTAGCTTGAGTTCAGGATGCAGGGAGGGAAAAAGTGTTCATGGTTCATGGTTCAGAAGTTCATGGATTAAGGTGTATATTATAAGATTTGTAAAACAACTTATCCGCCACGGAGGAATTGAAAAAAATAGGGTTCATGGTTCATGGGTTCAGGCGTTCATGGTTCAGAGTTTATCGTTCATTAAGAGGTGAAATTAGAATTGAGAACCAAGTCAAAGGTAAAAAGCAATTCCCTGAGCTTGTCGGAGGGGGAAAAGATCCGGGGTGGAAACTCCGGATTTTTTATTGGATTGGGTTTTTATTTTTGGATCAACAAAAAAAAATAAAAAATAATTGATTTTTTTTTCAGCTTGTATTTTAGGGTAAAATGCAGTTTCTTTTTAATGATTTACAATTAATAGTTTGTGTAGTTCAGTTGGGTCCAAAAAGGGTCTTTTTGATTGTTTTAGATTGGTTTTCAGGACTTTGTAATTTAATTTTTTTGCAGCATATTGTTGAAAATTTCGAAGTTTTTAAATAGTCTTAAAAGGCAATTTTTAAACCATTACACTTTTAAATACATGTTTAATCAACCAGTTTAATTATGAAATACAAGAACAAACTGATTTTGGCAAATGTACTTGCCCTGCTAGCGGTGGTTACAATTGTCAGTGTTTCAAGTTTGCTTGGGGTCGAGATAGGCGGTGGAAGCCCTCTATTGCTCAAGCTGCTTTTGGTTTTGGTACCACAGGTAGGATTTATTTACTTTTATTTGAAGGTATCAGCCGAGGAGAAGAAAAGATCAGTAGCCTGATTTTGTCAGGACGATATTTATGTTTTAAATAGGTAATACTGATTTATTAAGTGTTAGATAGGTATTTTTTAGTGATCGAATGAATGCGTTAAGGTCTAAGTATGCCCGGCGGTCTTTGGCTGTCGGGCATCTTGGTTTTATGTAGGCAAAAAAAATCCACATACTGGATGTGGATTTTACCTTTTGGGTGATTGTATTTTGGAGTTTTATGCCACTCTGCTGGAAATGTCCAAGAGTAAGCCGTTGGGATCCTCAAGAAGCATTCTGCGCTGTCCCAGAAACTCATCCTCAGGTTTCAGTACAATACTTGCATTGTAATGAAGCGCTCTTTCATACACTTCATCCAGGTCATTGACCACAAAAGCCAGATTTACGCCGGCCGGATGTTGTACATAAGTTGCTGGAATCAGATCGGTATTTTTGGGAAAAAGTCCAATTTCCAAGAGGTTGTCTTTGGATTTGAGGTTAATGTACCAATTGCTTTCGAATTCGGCTTTGAAGTCCAAAACCTGCTCGTAAAAGTCTTTGCTTTCCTGAAGATTGTCTGTAAAAAGGTTGGCAATCATTCTTGTGGTGAGCACTTTGCTGGAATTAGTTTTTACTGCGGGCATATCATACTAGGGGCTTATAATAGATTTATCTGTAAAACGAATTAAAGATAGTATTTTATTGTGTAAAATATAAAATAAATATATAAAAATTTTTGAATAATGCAATTAAATTCAAAAATATAAGGTCGAAATACAATTAGAACCTTATGAAATTTTAAATTATTTTTTTCAACTTTTGAAGTAAAAGGTAGTACCTGGAGAGGAAAGTAATGGAGGGATTTTTCACACCAACCTGGATGAATAATGATGGATATTGGGATGCTTGAAAATAAATAAAAACCAAGTAAAAAGCGATGCGCTGAGCTTGTCGAAGTGGCAAAAGGAAAAAGTGGGGTTCGATTAATGTTTAAGGGTTTAAAGTTTAAAGGGCAAATAGGATGAAAATGGGCTGTTAGAAATTTACAATTTCGTGAAGCGATACCACAGATTTTCAATCCGCAAATGACTGTCCACTAATTACACGGATTTACACAAATTCTTTGAGTTTGGTGCTTTTGTGGGATCTCAAATGGGTAAATCAGATCACCGGCATCATGGGAAATTGAATTAGCGCGAGGCTTGCGGATTTCCACTAATGTTCTTCTTCGTATAATGTGCAAGAAGAGGGCCGAGGGCCCTGGATATCCTAGGATAGGGTGATGCCCTATCCCAAGTGAACATGTATCGTCTCCTAAGCCGACCGGGGCTGAAAGCCACAGATATCTTAAATATTACCGCTTTAGATATTCTATATTGGATAAAAAGCTGCTCTTTTTTAGTATTTAACCACTGATGAATGATGATGAACACACCTGCCAGACGCAGGCTGGGATAAAACGCTTCGCTTTTTGGCCTACTCGGAATTTACAATTTCGTGAAGCGATACTGCGGATTTTTAATCTGCAAATTTTGGTCTTAACCACGGATGAACAAGATCAACACCGATGTTGAGGAATTAAGGATTATTTAGAAGCGCTTTTATTCATTTTTAGATATACTTCATTCGTCCAGAAAATCCCGAAGGGATTGAATCCCTTTAAGGGTATTTGCCCCGGATGAAATCCGGTGGTAAGGGATAATTATAAGAATAGGTAATTCCAACCCTGAAAGGGTTGAATTAAAAACCGAAGTTTAAGAAAAAAGGACAAGGTTATTGGGCTGTTAGAAATTTACAATTTCCTGATGCGATACCGCGGATTTTTAATCCGAAAATGACTGTCAACTCCTGCCTGCTGCAGGCAGGAATTACACGGATTTACACAAATTCTTTGGGTTTGGTGCTTGTGAGGGATCTTAGTAGGGTAAATTATTTCAAAGTCACCATGGGAAATTGAATTAGCACGAGGCTTTCAAATTTTCACGAATTCCGAGCTATACATATTTTCTTGCCCCTTATTTAATGGGATTTTTTTTATGTATAAGAATAAGGCTGAAGGCCATATATGTGATAGCCCGGGGTTAGGAACGACACCCCGGGTAAAAAGTGCCCACCACGTTCCCAGAGGCGGCGCTGCAATCGCCTGAAAAAACGCAAACGTAATCGCCGCCGATATGAAACGGACACTTTCTATAGAACGCGGATACTTCGACTTCGCTCAGTACAAGTGACGCGCCCACCTACCGGAGGGCAGGGATTGGGCTGATTATCGCGGATAATAAGCTTCGATTTTGAGAAATAAAAGGGCTTAATGGTAATCAAGAGTACCTGAATACCCCAACTTTGCGCCTTTTCCCTTGCGCCCATGGCGGTTTTATTCTGAAAAGCTTCTCTTTTTAAACCACTCATGGCACAGGTTTACAGGAATTTTGCTGTATCGGAAACATGATTATAGGATTCTACCCTGTAGTGATGTAAAGTTTTTAAAAGTAAAAAAACAGCATTAATCTTCTTCGGCCATTATCGCTTCTTCCAGATCGCTTTCTTCAATTACTTTTCCAAGGTTTACACCTCCTCTAAACAATAGCAAGCCACCCGCTATCCCGAGGGGGTAATTTTTGCTCTGCATGCCGTGCACCAGTAGATATGTGCCGGAAAACAGCATTACTACGGGCTCAATGCTTTTGAATCCTTTTTTTACGTTATGATAGATCGATTTTGCTAGGCTCGTCATGTTTATTTGGTTTATGTATTTTCAATAAAAAACAGGCTATGGTCAATGGATTACCATCCTTGTATCTGCCTCTATGCTAATTTACGTAAAAAATCACATGATGGCTGATGAAATGGAGGGGAAACTTTGGATAGGTCGCTTAATCTTTCCTGAGAGCAAAGCGAATCGGGAGGCCAGGTTTCGGATTGGGATAATGTGTATTGAGGAATGAAGGAGATTTGAAGTTTCACGAGACTGTTATTGTAGACGAAAGAATTTTTTGAATTACACAGAGGTCCACGGGAGAGGCACCGCGATACACAGAGTGTTTTTTGAACCACGAAGCACTCCAAGGGCACGAAGAAATAAAGGTAAAAGGGGTAAGATTTGGGTTTTGCCTAGCAATTTTAATATATGCCAACCTTTCAGGCCTGGAATTTTTGATATAAGAGTTATGCGTAATCGATTGCCTTCGACCATCTTTTTGTTTAATCGCCCCTTCATGGCTTTAGTGAAAGGTAAGGCTGAAGGCCTTGAATATCAAAGGAGAACGGAACCTATCTGAGGAACAGGCAGGAATTGCACAAATTCACACGATTAAATTTTATCTCAATTATTAAGAATTCTTCCAGCTGTATTTATAGGATATTTAGGAAAGGAAATTAAGCATGAAGCTTTCAATTTCTCACGCTTGCCTTACTTAGTTAGGAATCTTTTGTTTCATCAGATGTACAAGAATAGGTACCACGGTGCTTGGATAGAAGAGTTAATTCAAGCCTATTCGGGGTTGGTGAGGCAGGGTGATACCTTTACCTTTTTACTCCGGAATATATCCGGGGAAAATAACCCTTGGTATTTAATCTCCCGATTCTCGGGACAGGCTCTTCGGGATTGAATCCATAATCAAGATTACCCCCTTGACTATTGGAAAGAAAAGCTTCGTCTTTTTTTAATCTGCATATATCAGTCTGAATACTGGTTTAATTGGGTTCAAGTCTGAAGACGTGAACTAAAAAGGTGCAACGGAACATTTCCTTTGCACCTTTTGCAGTTCATGTTTTTAAAATATCTAGAATTTCCGGTACTTGCCTCCCAAAAACTTATTGGCTTTCTTCTCGGCAAAGCGGGCCTTTTTGCTGTCCCAATGCAGGGTTTCATTTGGGAACCTTCCTGCAATCACCCCCAGCAGGATGGTTTCAGTAAGTCGGGCCGAGTATTCAAAGGGAGCAGAGCATTCTCCTTTGCCCAAACAGGCATCCACAAACTCATGGTAATGTTTTTTGCTTTCTCCTGCATAATCTTTGACCGGAGCACCCAGGTTAAAAGGAGCCACATCAAATTCCTGGTATTGTCCATCCACAATCAACTTTGGAAGTTCCATAAAGTGTGGTAAAAGCAACCTGCCTTTTTCCCCCATAAACATGGCTCCTTGCTCCGGTAATTTGTCCCCATTCGGAAGCTGAAGGTCTTCGTGGTCTGCAGGCGCACCAGGGCCATCGTACCATACCCACTTGAGCGATTCCGCAGTGTATGGGGTTGCAGGAAATTCATAAGTGACGGTGTTGTTTTCAGGAAACCCAAACCCGGTTGGTTTTCTGCATTCAGTGCGGATGGTACGGGGTACATCCAACTGCAGGGCATTGTAAGGTGTATCGAATATATGTACACCCATATCACCTAGGGTTCCACAACCGAAATCCATGATTTTTCTCCAGTTGCCGGGATGGTAATAGCCTTCTTTATAAGCCCTTTTTGGGGCTGTGCCCAGCCAAAGGTTCCAGTCCAGATTGTCCGGTACGGGATCACTTCCAGTAGGTTCGGGACCATCATATCCCCAGTTTTTGGGAGACCATGCCCTTACCGTATCCACTTTGCCGATAATTCCGGATTGGATCAGCAGGGTAGCCAGTTTGTAATCATAAAAGGAGTGCACCTGAATACCCATCTGTGTTACCAGGTTCTTTTCTTCGGCCATTTTTTTCATGATCCTGGCTTCCGTTACGTGATGGGTGAGCGGTTTTTGACAATAGACCGGCTTATTCATTTCCATGGCCATTATGGATGCCGGGGCATGGGTATGATCAGGGGTAGAAACGACTACCGCATCAAATTCATTTTCCAATTCTTTGAGCATCTTACGGTAGTCTGTGTAGCTTTTTGCATTGGGATAAAGTGCCTTTGCATGTGTCAGCATCTCGCTGTCTACATCGCATAGGCCCAGGACTTCCACCTCTGGGTGCGAGGCGATGGCTGCAAGATCCTCTCTTCCCATCGCCCCCAAACCTATATGGACTGTTCTCAATTTGCCTGCGGCTTTTGCCTGTGCCATAATAGTTGGGGCCAATGCCAGACCTGCAGCTCCTAAAGCAGACTTTACCAGAAAGTCCCTGCGGTTGATCACCTGAAAATTTTTCTTCATCGGTTTATTGTTCATTATTTGTTATTGGTAATTCTTTGATTCTAATATTTCTAAAGTGGACGACATCCCCATGTCCCAAAAAGCCAATATGGCCTTTGCTTCGCTGTAGACCAGGATGCTCTTTTTGGTCCAGGGTGCCGTTTTTGCTGGCTTCCAGGTAATCCCCTTCCAGAATGGTGGTCCCGTTGAGGATCACCTTGATGTAGGGATGCTGGACAATGACCTCTTGTTGGTTCCATTCTCCCGGAGCTTTCAGGTAGCCGCGCTTGGCAGCCATCACTCCATAGACAGATCCGTGGAATTGGTAATCGTGGAGGTTGGCATATTTCTCAGCCTCATTGTCCAGGATCTGGATTTCTTTGCCCAAGTAGGCGGCATCTCCTTCCAAAGGGGCATGGATACCTAAGCCATTGTTGGCCCCAGGGGTCAAGAGAAACTCAAAGCGGAAAATAAAGTTGCTGTATTCTTTTTCGGTGAAAAGGTTTCCTCCTCCACCGCCTTGGGGATCGATGACAATGATGCCATTTTCTACCCTGTAGGATGTTTTATTGCCTACCCAACCATCGAGGTTTTCACCGTTGAAAAGGGGGGTAAATTCACTTTCGGGTACTTCTTGGGCTTGGATAGTTCCAAAACCAAAAAGCAGAGCGGCAGCGAGAAGTAAGCAGATTTTCTTCATAGGGAGATTATGGTATCAAATGGAATAGAAAATACTTATTGTAATTCAATCCAGTAATTTTCTGCTCTCAATTTATCAAAAAATAATCTAAATCGTAGAACTTGTTGAAAAAAATAAGGAAAGGTAGTAAGGGATAAAATGCTGTCATGGTTGTTTGGTTCTGCAACGGACAGGTGTTGTGGTTGGAGCTTTGAAGATAGGGGGATGGGTACTGTAATACGTAAATGGTAATGCAATGAAGCATCTCCCTAATTTATGGAGGATTTGTAGTCCTCATTTCTCCGTATGAAAAATTGAATCAGTAAGGCCTTTTGA
>NZ_SLAP01000138.1 GCF_007126775.1 Cecembia sp.
AATTTCTTGAATCGAATATCGCACTTGAGAAATTTCAAGCCAGGGCCAATTTAAAAAATAGCCTCTCTGCCTTAGATGTTCAATCTGAAAATATGGAGTTAGCAATAGAAGTTTTCAGGATGGCCAAAATCAAATACGAGGAAGGTGTAGGTTCTAACCTTGAAGTGATTGAAGCGGATTCAGCACTAAAAGAAGCCGAAACCAATTATTTCTCTGCCCTTTATGATGCTCTGATCGCAAAAGTCGATTTGGAAAAAGCACTAGGAATTCTTTAAAAACATGAAAAAATCAGCAATTTATATGAAAACAAGCAGCATATATCTTTTTCTTTCCCTTCTGATATTGACCTTTTCCTGTGCAGAAAAGGATGAATTGGCCCAAAAGAAGGAAGAATTATCCAAGTTAAAGAAGGAGGCCACTACCTTAAGGATGGCTATAGATGATCTGGAAAAGGAGATTTCAGGGCTTGATCCTGAATTTGGCAAACAAAACAGAAGGGCCATTATGATCTCAACGATCAGTCCAGAACTTACCCATTTTGAGCATTTTGTAGAAGTTTCAGGTTCTGTTCTTTCTAAAAAAAATGTCAGCATCAGTGGTGAAGTATCCGGAAGGATTCAGGAAATCAAAGCGGTTGAAGGTATGCGTGTAAGGAGAGGGGAAATTTTGGCAAGGATTGACGCCGAAGCAATTCTTCGGAATATTGATGAGGTAGAGAAGCAATTGGAATTGGCAAGTATCCTCTTCGAGAAGCAGGAAAGGTTGTGGAATCAACAAATCGGAACTGAAATCCAATATTTGGAAGCAAAAAATAGAAAAGAATCCTTGGACAAAAACCTGGCCTCTCTCAAAACGCAGGAGTCAAGAACCTTGGTTCGTGCACCTTTCAGCGGAACGGTGGAAAGTGTCCTTGTACGTATGGGAGAATTGGTTCAACCCGGGACACCCATGTTCCAGTTTGTCGGTGAAAGTGATCTGTTCATTGAAGCGGATGTTTCTGAAAGATTTGTGGGCATTGTTACCTCAGGCGATTCTGTGGAGATCAATTTCCCATCTTTGCAACAAGTTGTGAAAACCAAGGTCTCTGCCGTCGGATCAATTGTCAATCCGAATAACAGGACTTTCAAGGTTGAAGTATTTCTCCCCAGTATACCCAATATAAAGCCCAATATGATTTCGGTCTTGAAAATCAAGGATTACGAAAACCCTCAAGCGGTTATTGTGCCTAATTATTTGATTCTTCAGGACAATCAAGGTGATTATATATTCACTGTGGAGAATAATATGAGCAAGAAGCGCTATATCAAAAGGGGAAGGGTGTATAATGACCGCGCCGAAATCTTAGAGGGGCTTTCAGGCTCTGAAACCCTGATAGATAAAGGTTTTAGAGAGGTTGGAGATAATTTTAACGTTAACATTGTCGAATAATTTTTATGGCTGAAAGAGAAGAAAAAAAGAAAGGGGTT
Organism: Cecembia sp.; assembly: GCF_007126775.1. Classification (GTDB taxonomy): domain Bacteria; phylum Bacteroidota; class Bacteroidia; order Cytophagales; family Cyclobacteriaceae; genus Cecembia. Next base: position 1,467 of record NZ_SLAP01000138.1, read on the forward strand.
ATCCGCGAATTTGGAATCAGTTCCCTTGCGGTTGATAATCAGACCTCTGTAGTCATTCTGGTGCTCATAATCACTGTTTTGGGAATAATGGCTTACAGAACCATGCCCAAAGAAAGTTTTCCGGAAATTGTGATTCCTACTGTTTATGTAGGGACAGCTTATCCTGGTAATTCCCCGGTGGATATGGAAAACCTGATTACGAGACCTATTGAGAAAGAGCTCAAATCAATCAATAACATCAAGGATATAAAATCCACCTCTGTTCAGGATTTTTCTTCAATTGTAATTGAGTTCAATCCAGGGGTAGAAATTTCAAAAGCCATACAGGATGTCAAAGACGCGGTGGATAAATCCAAAAGTGAATTGCCTACTGACCTGGATAATGATCCGGATGTCATTGAGGTCAATACTTCTGATTTTCCCATTATGAACGTCAACCTCTCGGGCAATTATTCAGGGGAGGAATTGAAGAAGTTTGGAGAATACTTGGAAGATGAAATTGAAAAACTTCCTGAAATTTCCAAAGCAGAGCTTCGAGGAACAGTAGAACGGGAAATTCGTATTGATGCGGATATTTTCAAGATGGAGGCTTTGGGTGTTTCTTTCAGTGATATTTCCGATGCGGTTTCTCAGGAAAATGTGACCATATCCGGCGGTAATCTGCTTACTGGGGATTTTAGAAAAGCACTTCGGATTACAGGAGAGTTTGAAAGCCCCAATGAGCTGAATGATATCATTATCAAGACAGAGAACAACAAGATCGTTTATCTTTCTGATGTGGCCGAAGTAAATGATACTTACAAAGAAAGGGTGAGTTATGCCAGAAGCAATAAGCTCCCGGTAGTCACTGTCAATGTGGTCAAAAGATCGGGTGAAAACCTTTTGGACGCTTCGGATAAAATCAAGTCCATCATTGAAAGGGCCAAGCGGGACCGTTTTCCTGAGGACCTCGACGTAAGTATCACCAATGACCAATCTAAGACCACTCGTTCTCAAGTAAATGACCTGGAGAACAGCATTATCTTTGGGGTGATCCTTGTGGTATTGGTATTGATGTTTTTCCTAGGGTTTAGGAATGCCTTATTTGTAGGGATCGCGATTCCTTTATCTATGTTTATTTCTTTCCTGATCTTAAATTCATTGGGTATTACTTTGAATCTGATGGTGCTTTTTGCACTGATTTTGGCTTTAGGGATGTTGGTGGATAACGGTATAGTAGTGGTAGAAAATGTATACCGTCTGATGCAGGAGGGGAAAAGCCCAATCAGGGCTGCCAAAGAAGGGGTGGGAGAGGTAGCATGGCCCATCATAACCTCTACGGCGACAACCTTGGCTGCCTTTATGCCATTGGCTTTTTGGGATGATATTATTGGGGAGTTCATGAAATACCTCCCCATTACCTTAATTATTGTACTTTCTTCTTCTTTGTTTGTGGCACTTGTGGTGAATCCAGTATTGACTTCATTGTATATGAAGGTGCAAGATGTCAATGCTGTAAAATCAAAAAGGAAGAATTTGATTGTGGCATTGGTATTGGCGGGGATGGCAATAATCAGTTATTTGTTGGGATGGATTGCTTTTGGTAACCTGTTTATGTTGGGAGCCCTGCTTACTGTATTTAATGTATTCATACTCCGTTCAGCTATTCGTTGGTTCCAGAATGTTTTTCTGGTATCCTTAGAAAACTTTTATGAAAAAACGCTTTCAGTAGCATTGAGAGGTCCTATGCCCTATGTGTTTTTTGGAGGGACTATCCTGCTTTTGGTCCTCTCGCTGGTCTTATTGGGTGTAAGGTCTCCTCAAATACTCTTTTTCCCAGACAATCAGCCTGCATTGGTCAATGTGTTTTTGGAGAAGCCTATCGGGACGGACACCGAGGCTACCAATAGCTTCATGTTGTCCATGGAAGATGATCTCTTGGGAGTTTTGAAGCCATATGATGACATCATTGAATCCATCATTACGCAAGTTGGTGAAGGTACTGGTGACCAATCTGATGGGCCAAGTATAGCCAATACCCCACATAAAGCCAAAGTGACGATCAGTTTTGTAGAGTATCAGTTTAGAAGGGGCATCAATACCAATAGGGTAATGGAAGAAATCAGGGATTTGGCTGACAAATATCCTGGCGTACTCATGACGGTAAACAAACAAACTGCTGGACCGCCTGTAGGAAGACCTATCAATATTGAAGTCAGTGGTGAAAACTTCGAAGCTTTGATTGCATATGTGACGGAGTTTAGGGATTATTTGGCTTCTGCCAATATACAGGGGATAGAAGAATTGAAGTCTGACTTGGAGCTGGGAAGTCCGGAAGTAGTTTTGAATATCAACAGAGAAATGGCCAGAAGATTTGGTCTCTCTACAGTGACCATTGCCAATGAGTTGAGGACCGCTTTGTTTGGTCTCGAGGTATCCAAGTACAAAGAAGGAGAAGATGATTATCCCATTCAACTTCGACTAAAGGATGAGTACCGGTACGATATCAATGCCCTGATCAACAAAAAAATCAATTTCAGGGATAAATTTGGTAATCAGAAAGAGGTTCCAATTTCTGCAGTAGCAGATGTGCAATATGGATCTACTTATGGGGCTGTTAAAAGGAAGGATTTAGAGAAAGTAATTACCATATTTTCCAATGTCAATGATGGATTTAATCCTACGGAAATCAATAATCAGTTAAAAGCCTTGGTAGCTGAATATGATGTACCTGAAGGCCTTACGGTGAAATTTACTGGTGAACAAGAGGAGCAGGCCAAGTCAACAGCCTTTTTGACAAGGGCTTTATTTACTGCTGTCTCGGTTATTTTCCTGATCATCGTCGCCCAGTTCAATTCTGTAACCACCCCCTTCATAATATTGGCTTCTGTGGTCCTGAGTACCATTGGTGTATTTTTGGGTTTGGTGATTTTCAATATGGATTTTGTTGTGATCATGACGGGTATAGGTATCATATCCCTTGCCGGAGTAGTGGTCAACAACGCCATTGTGTTGATCGATTATACGAATTTGGTCAGGGAGCGGAGAAGAGAAGAACTCAATATGCCTGAGGGAGAATTTCTTTCGTATGAAGAATTGTTGAACAGCATTATACAGGGGGGTAAAACCAGGTTAAGACCTGTGCTTCTAACAGCCATTACCACTGTATTGGGATTGATTCCTTTGGCCATAGGAATGAACATCAATTTCGGCACCTTATTGAGCTCTTTTGATCCACAATTCTTCGTGGGAGGTGACAACGCAGATTTTTGGGGGCCAATGGCTTGGACTGTTATATTTGGTCTAACCTTTGCCACCTTTCTGACGTTAGTAATTGTACCTGTCATGTATTTACTGGCGGATAAACTTAATATGGTGATTCGTAGGATTAAATAGCATGATTAAATAAAGGTTGGTGGTTTTTAAATGTGTAAACCCTTGGGATTTTATCCCAAGGGTTTTATTTTTTTTTGAATAGCCCGATTAGGGTAAATTTTAAACAGTGATAATTGTTAACTTTGTAAAATAACCCTTTAAACTATTTTTTATGACCGAATTGAAATGGTATGTATTATATACCAGCTCCAGAGCAGAGAAAAAAGTAGCCCAAAGACTGAGGGAATCAGGCCTTGAGGTATACCTTCCTTTGGTGGAGGAATTGCGCCAATGGTCTGATAGGAAAAAGAAGGTTCAAAAAGCCCTGTTCAATGGCTATTTGTTTGTAAAAACCTCCCGCCCAAATCTTTGGCAGGCACTCCAGGTTCCCGGTGCTGTGAAGTTTGTGCATTTTGCAGGGGAACATGCGACCGTACCGGAAAAAGAAATTGAAACCATTAAGCGAATTCTGGAAACGGGTGTGGCTGTAGAAACAGACGGCAGCGATATTGAAGAAGGACAAATAGTAAAGATTCTTGGAGGACCTCTACAGAATATGGAAGGGGAGTGTGTTCAAAAAGGAAATAAAGATTATTTCATTATCAGAATACCCGGGATCAATCAGAACATGTTGGTAAACATACCCAGAAAGTTCTTGGAAGTAGTGGGTGAAAAGTAGTTTTATCTTGGGCTGAGGTACTTTCTGATAACTATTTGTGCTTGGGCCAGATGATCATTTTTTTTCTGGGTGACAGTATTGCCATCTATCTTATCAGAAAATGTAAAAATAAGACTTCCCTCTAGGGCAATATCCCAGTATTTACTGAAGCTATGGCTAATTCCTGCTCTAAAAGGCAGGGTAGGAGTCCATACCCATGCACGGGTTGAAACAGCAGTTGGCTCCATACTGAAAGTTTGTTGTGTAACAGCGTACAATCCACCAATTCCAATTCCCATATACAGGTTGAATTCAGGTCTTACCATGTGATGAAAAACAGGGGCAAGATTTACCATAGGCATAAAATCCATAAAGTATGCCACACCTGTAAAGCTTACAGCTTGGCCTTTTTCCAACCAGCGATCGATGAGAGACTGGGAAGGATTACCACCACTTTCGATCCATTGTATCCCGGTATTGGCTCTAAAACTGAGGTGATCTGAAAACCTTTTTTCATAAATGAGGGAAAAAGAAGGGTTCCATTTAAAATTATAGATGCTGTACTGTCCACCATTATCGGCATAAATAAAAGATGGACCTATGCCAAAAGATAAAGTTCTGTTTCGTGGAGTTTTCTCCTTATAAAAGCCCTGCCCTTGACCTTTAAAAGGCATAAAAAGAATAAAAGTCAAAAATGTGATAAAGGCAGACTGCCATGAATATGCCTTTTTAAAATTGATCCAATACGTTGTTTCAGCCCCCATGGCTCAATCTTCTGTATCCTTTAAGGCCTGATTGATTTCTTCTTCCGTCATGCGTAATTTTTCTTTACATTTTTTGACAAGTTTGGAGGATTCTTTCACCAAGGCTGAGAGTTCATCCATACCTTTTTCCCCAGATTCTAAAAGGCTTACAATCTCCTCAATGCGTTGTATGGCTTGGTCGTAGCTAAAAGTATTATTTTCCATAGTTTTCCAATTTGATCACTTTGCTTCTTATTTTGTTTTGGATACCATAAGTATCTATTTCATCTCCCACTTTGATTTCTACCTGTTGAATAGGAATTCCGTTTATCTCGGTTCTGGTATATCCCATTTCAAAAAAGCGCTGAGGGTTTAATCTTTGCATATCTTTTTCTATCGCTTCAATTTGTTCTTTGCCCCTTTGAATACGGTATTTACTGCTTTTTTCTAAGATAAGGCTCAGGTTATTCAATTTGATCCGACTCAAATGAAGGGGTTGAGCGGCTAATGTCCTGATCTGCTTCAAGGTGTAATAAAGCCTTTCTTTTTCCTTTTGAAGGTTGAATTTGGCATGCTGCTGTAGCCTGTGTTCGAGTTCCTGTAGCTTTCTTTCTTCAGAATGCCGCATAAGTTCTGCAGAGCGCTGGATTTGCTTCCATTGCCATTCCAATTGCTCTTCAAATTCCAGAAAGCCGGAAAGTAAAAATTCGGCGGTTGCCGTAGGTGTTTTCAATTTGGTATGGGCTACCAAATCAGCAATGGTTTCATCCCTTTCGTGACCGATTCCGGTAATCACAGGTATTGGACTATTTGCCAGTTGCCGTGCAAGGTCATAATTATCAAAACAGTCTAGGTCAAGTTGGGCACCCCCTCCTCTGATCAGTATCAGCGCATCAAATGGATTGGCTTCGTGTTGGCTGAAAACTAATTGAAGTGCAGCGATCAGGGTTTTCACCGCTTCATTACCCTGAAGGGTAGCTTGAAAAAGGCTGTGGTTGACCTGAAAACCATATCGGTTATTTTGAAGTTGCTTGACGAAGTCGCCATATCCTGCAGCTGTGATGGAAGATATTACTGCTACTCTTTGGGGAACCCTTGATAAATTCAGCAATTTATTTTTGTCCAAGAGTTCTTCCCGGGCCAATCTTTCAATAACCTCTTGTCGGATACGTGCCCTTTCACCCAATGTAAAATTCGGGTCAATATCACGGATATTCAGGCTGATGCCGTATACTTCATGGAAAGTAACGGATACTTGGGCAAGTATCTTCATGCCGCTATTTAGAGACTGTCCGGTGATGGACTCAAAGCGGGTAGCCAGATTCCTATAGGTATATGCCCAGATATTTGCTCGCACTTTGGCAGCGATCTGTTGTCCTTGTTTTTCGACCAGTTCCAAATAAGCGTGGCCCTGCCTTGCCTGGTTTAAGTCTGCAATTTCCGCAATGACCCAGTACACCGGATCCAATTGGTTTTCCAGCGTATCTTTAACCAGTAAATTCAAGTCCAAAAGTGACAGCGGCTGTTTCATGCAAAAATATTTTTATAGAGAAATGTACATCAATACATGTCAAATCCAAGTTAATAGATTTTCCTCATATTTTATATTTCCTGATTCTCGCTTGGAGGCTTTCAGAGGCTTTTATCAGCGGGAGTCTTACGGCATCCCCACAAATACCCAACTCCTTCATCAGGAATTTTAAGCCTACAGGGTTGCTTTCTTCATACATCATGGGATTGACGTCTAAGAGTTTAAATGCCGCTTCCTTGGCAGTTTCCAAATCGGCATGACAAATGTCTTTGAATATTTCCGGATAAGCATTGGCGAGTACAGATATGACTCCATGTCCTCCAATAGCTCTCATGGAAGGAGTCAGTATATCATCTCCGGATATCAACAGGAAATCATCCGGCATTTTGGCTGCTATGCGCATGCATTGGGAAAGATCTCCGCTTGCCTCTTTGATTCCAATGATATTAGGATGCTTGGAGAGTTCCAGGGTCGTTTCGTAGCTGATATTGGACATGGTCCTTCCAGGCACATTGTATAAGATGACCGGTACAGGACATGCGTCTGCCAAAGCCCGATAATGGGTAATAATTCCCAGCTGTGAGGGTTTGTTGTAATAGGGGCTTACGGATAAAATGGCATCCACTCCATTGAAATCCGTGGCATTGATTTCATCAATAAGTCCCTGAGTATTGTTTCCTCCTAAACCATAAACTATGGGAAGCCGACCGGCATTGTATTCTAAAGCTGCTTTGAGGACTGCTCTTTTCTCCTCTTTACTGACAGTTGAAGTTTCACCTGTGGTGCCTTGTACAACCAAATAATCTGCTCCACCTTCAATAACGTGATCAATTACCCGTTTTAAGCCATTGTAATCTACAGAAAGGTCTTCAAGAAAAGGGGTGATAAGGGCCACGCCTGTGCCATGAAATTTTAGCATGCTTTTTTTATTTTATTGAGGTAATGAATCAAATATTGGATGTTTTCATGAATGTCTTTTTCTTCATACTGCAGCATCAAATCTAAGAAGGGTTTGGTATCTTCGGAAAAGAAGCCCATGCTCAACCTGCTTTTTTTCAGTAGCAGCAAATAACGTAAATAATCATTCAGCTTGAGGGAAGGTACAAACAGCAAATTCCAGTCTTCTTCCAAAAAGGCATTGAAATGATCGCTAGGGGTACCGTTGATATTGAAATGGCTATGGTTAAAGCCATCAATGGACATTTCTTTTTTATCAGAATAATAGTATCCACCTATTCTCACCTGATATCCCCAAATGTTCCTTATATGGCCTTTTATAGCTTCAAACTCCACCTCAGAACTTGCTAAAATCCCAATAGTTTTAATTTTTTCAGGAATGTCCACTGCTCTTTTATTATGATGAAGCAGCAATTTTTCCACCTTCCTTTTGACTAACCAATCTTTGAGCCACTTCATATATTACACTTTTTTGCCTGCTATTTTTAGAAACTCCTCTTCAGATACCAATTTTACCCCTAATTTCTCAGCTTTCTCTTTTTTACTTGGCCCCATGTCTTCCCCTTCAATGATAAAATCAAGGGCTTTGGATACAGATTTTAGGTATTGCCCCCCATTGGATTCGATAAAATCAATAATCTCATCCCTCTTGAAATGGTTCAATTTCCCTGATGCCAATATCTTCATGCCTTTGAGGTTTTCGCTTTCTAAGGCCTGATTAGCATTGTCGGTTTCAAATTTTAACCCATGGCTTTTCAGGCGCTCAATAATATTGATATTTTCAGGGTCTTTGAAATATTCCTGAATGCTGTGTACCAAGGTTTCTCCAACACCATTGATTGCCAAGAGGTCATCTGCACCTGCTTCTCGGAGTGCTTTTATAGATTTGAAATGCCTTGCTAAAAGCTGGGCCGTGTTTTCCCCAATATTTCTAATACCCAGTGCAAAGAGCACTTTTTCAAAAGCTTGGTTTTTTGAAACCCGGATTCCCTCCAGCATATTGGTAATTACACCTTCCTGAAAGGTGTTGGCCTTCATTTTTCTGATTCGTTCTTCCTGTTCGCTGCTTAGCGGGAGGTTCAATTTCAAGAGGATACCATGTACGGTATTTTCATGCAAACAGATTGCGGTCAACTTCTCAAGAGAAATCCAATTGCCGATGAGTATATGCAAGACAATAGCCACGGGCAGGTGGTCTTCCATTTGCGGAAGATGGCTACTGACCAATGTTTCCTCTAATTTTTTAATGGTGCCGATATTCTGGGCAACTTTTTTGTTGGATGTACGGATGAACACTTCAAAACTGCTTAAAACTTCCTTTAAAGGTTGATCGGCCTTGCTTTGTATAAATTTTTGGATGGCAGAAAGGGACAGTCCTTCCGTTAAAGCAAATAAGGCCTTTGGAAGTGCTATAAAGAGGTAACCATCATCGGATTTTTGGTACTGGTCCTGGCTCATTTCCAGCCCCAGGAGTTGGTCGGCCTTGCTTTCCAACTCGTAAAGGTCTGCAAAATTTTGCAGGTAACCTTGGTCTATAAGGGTTTTGATCCTTTCTGTGCCCAAGGAATCGATATCCATGGCTCGCTTGTGTACAAAGTGTTCAATCCTTCCAAGGACTTGGGGAGGACAGCTTTTACTGTTCGGGCAGAAATGCTTTGCTTCCCCTTCTTTTCTCTGCAAAGGGGTCCCACATTCTGGGCAGTGATCTATGTAAGAAATGGCTGCTGCACCTGCTTTTCTTTTATCCAGGACTACTGCGGTAATTTTTGGGATAATTTCTCCGCCTTTCTCTACGAAGACCGAATCTCCTTCAAAGAGTCCCAGTCTTTGGATTTCGTTGGCGTTGTGCAAGGAGGCCCTTTTCACGGTGGTACCGGCCAATTGTACTGGGGCAAGGTTGGCAACGGGAGTGATGGCGCCGGTTCGGCCCACCTGATAAGTGATGGAAAGGAGTACACTCTCAGCACTTTCTGCTTGGTATTTATAGGCTATTGCCCAGCGGGGGATTTTGGCGGTAAAGCCCAGTTCTTCCCTTTGTTCATAATTATTGATTTTTAAAACCACTCCATCTGTATCTAAGGGCAGTTCAAATCGTTTGTTTTTCCAGGAATCGATGTATTGCAGCACTTCATCCACAGTTTTACATTTGGTGTAGGTAGGGGAGACATTGAATCCCCATTTTTCAATCATATGGATGGCTTCATCATGTGTACTGATACCAATATCTTCTCCCAAAAGCTGGTAAAAATAGCAGTTCAGTCTTCTTTTGGCCACAATGGCACTGTCCTGCATTTTGACAGTACCAGAGGCAGCATTTCTTGGATTGGCCAAAAGTGTTTCACCGTTCGCTTCTCTTTCTGTATTGATTTTTTCAAATTCTTTCCTAGGCAGAAATATTTCTCCGCGGACTTCAAATTTGGAGGGTACATCTTCACATTGAATGTGGAGGGGTATATTTTTGATTGTTCTGATGTTTTCTGTGACCACATCTCCTTTGGTACCATCACCACGCGTGACTGCCCTGAGAAGACGCCCATTTTCATACACCAGACTGATAGCTACCCCATCAAACTTCAGCTCGCAAAAATATTCATAATCTCTGTGACCTAGACCTTTGGCAACCCTTTCATCAAAAGCTTTCAGTTCTTCTTCAGAGTAGGTATTTCCCAAAGAAAGCATGCGGGATTCATGTACCGCAGTTTCAAATTCTTTTGTTATGGTGCCGCCAACCCGCTGACTTGGACTGTCAGAATCCAAAAATTGAGGGAATTCCTGTTCCAGCCTGATCAATTCATCAAGCAGCTGATCGAATTCAAAATCGGAGATCTCAATCCTATCTTCTTGGTAGTAAAGCTGGTTATGGTAATTGATTTGCTTTGTCAGCTCACCGATTCTCGATTTGGCCTGCTCTGGATTCATAAATTTTAAAATAATATTAAGGCGATTGTTCCAAAATTAACTGATGTCCAAAGAATCACCAAGGAATACCTGATCTAAGCAGCTTTTTATTTGATGACTGTGGAAATGTTTAGTATTGACTATATTTGAGGCCTATTCCCCTATGATGAGCAAAAGATCAGATATCGAAGCCAGAATTCTGGATACAGCCTATAAGCTCTTTTTAGCCCAAGGTTATAAAAATACAACCATGGATGATATTGCACAATCCCTGTCCATGAGTAAAAAAACTTTGTATAAATATTTCCCAGGAAAGATGGAGCTATTGGCAGCATCTTTCGAAATTCTCAAAACCAGGTTGTCCATTAAAGTGCAGACCCTATTGGAAAACCAATACATTTCTTACACAGCCAAACTCAAGTCTATGCTTACCGTAGTAGCGGAAGATTTGGCCCATATCAACCCCGGTCTTCTAGAGGACCTTAGGGAGCATGCTCCAAACATCTGGAAAGGGTTGCAGGAATATATCCGTGAGTCTGCTTACCTACGCTTCCAGAAGCTGATTCAGGAAGGAGTGGACAAAGGCTTTGTTTCTCCCAAGATCAATATAAGTTTGGCGGTGTTGATGTATGCTTCGGCTATCCAAAACCTTATTGATCCCAAATTTTTATCACAGTTTCCATCCGAAATGAAAAATAAATTGGAGCTCAGTACCGCTGAAATTTACGATCAGGTGGTACAGGTTATTTACCACGGAATTTTAACAGATGAAGCCAAACAGGAATTCCATCAATTTTGATCACATTTCAATCCTCCATTTCCCTATCTTTGCAGTCCATGAAAAATAAATCATTCAAAAGATATACTGTTACTTCAGCCTTGCCCTATGCCAACGGACCACTTCATATTGGACACCTGGCAGGTTGTTATATTCCATCGGATATTTATGTGCGGTACCTTCGGTCCAAAGAAAGAGAAGTAGCCTACGTTTGTGGTTCGGACGAACACGGGGTAGCTATAACCATCAAAGCCAAAAAAGAAGGTATCAGCCCACAAGATGTGGTAGACCGTTACCACGAAATGATGAAGAATAGTTTTCAGGAATTTGGAATCAGTTTTGATCATTATTCCAGAACCTCGGCTGCAATCCACCATGAAACGGCAGCAGGCTTTTTCAAGGACCTGTACAAAAAAGGTGAGTTTTTGGAACAGATTACCCAGCAATACTTTGACCAAGAAGCGGGACAATTTTTGGCTGATAGATATATAGAAGGGACCTGTCCAAAATGTGGACACGATGGTGCCTATGGCGATCAGTGTGAAAAATGCGGTTCTTCTCTAAGTCCTACAGATTTGATCAATCCCAAGTCTAAACTCTCAGGCAGTACACCTGTGCTGAAAGAAACAAAGCATTGGTTTTTGGATTTGGCGAGGTACACGGATTTCCTTAAAAATTGGATTTTGGTGGACCACGCTTCAGACTGGAAAAATAATGTGCTTGGTCAGTGTCGCTCTTGGCTGGAAGCCGGAGATGGCCTTCAGGCAAGGTCCATGACAAGGGATATGGACTGGGGTATTCCTGTACCGGTTGAAGGTGCGGAAGGGAAAGTGCTTTATGTATGGTTTGATGCCCCCATTGGCTATATCTCTTCAACAAAGGAGTGGGCTAAGGAAAAGGGCATTGATTGGGAACCCTATTGGAAAGATGAGGAGACCAAATTGGTGCATTTTATTGGCAAGGACAACATTGTTTTCCATTGCATCATTTTCCCGGCCATTTTAAAAACCCATGGAGGTTATGTGCTTCCGGATAATGTACCTGCCAATGAGTTTTTGAACCTGGAGGGGGATAAGATTTCTACCTCCAGAAACTGGGCGGTATGGTTACATGAGTATTTGGAGGATTTTCCAGGTAAACAGGATGTCCTGCGTTATGTATTGACTGCCAATGCACCGGAAACCAAAGACAATGATTTTACATGGAAGGATTTTCAGTCAAGGAACAATTCGGAACTGGTAGCCATATTTGGAAACTTTGTAAATAGGGCCGTTGTCCTGACACATAAGTTTTTTGAAGGCAAGGTTCCTGCTTTGGGACCTTTGGAGCAGATTGATAAAGATGTTTTGGACGAAATGGCTGCTTTCCCTGAGAAAATTGCCGGTTCCATTGAGCGATACCGGTTTAGGGAAGCCCTTTCCTTTGTGATGGATTTTGCCAGGATGGGCAATAAATACCTTGCCGATACAGAGCCATGGAAAGCTATCAAAACGGATCCTGAAAGAACTGGGACAGTGCTTAACATTGCTTTAAATATTGTGACCAATCTGGCTGTTGTGTCAGAGCCTTTCTTACCTTTTACTGCTGCTAAAATATATGGCATGCTTGGCCTGGAAGGATTGCATTGGAAGCAAGCTGGAAATGCTGATCTGCTTAAAGCAGGGGCGACAATTAAGGAGGCAGCTTTGCTCTTTGAAAAAATAGAAGATCAAGTAGTGGAGGTACAAGTAAATAAGTTATTGGAAGCGAAGAAAAAGAATGATATGGAAAATGCACAAGCAGCACCAATGAAGGATATCATTACCTATGATGATTTCGCCAAATTAGACATGCGGGTAGTAAAAGTTTTGACAGCTGAACCTATGCCCAAATCTAAGAAGTTGTTGAAGCTGACGGTGGATACCGGGGTGGGACAGCGTACAGTGCTTTCCGGTGTGGCGGAGCATTTCAAACCAGAAGAGCTGATCGGTAAGCAGGTGGTTATGCTGATCAACTTGGCCCCCAGAAAGATGATGGGAATTGATTCAGAGGGTATGATTCTGATGGCTGAAGACAGAGATGGAGGATTGAAATTACTTCAACCGCATCAAGGAGTTTTCAATGGGGCTACGATTTCTTAATATTATTTTTTCAGTTACCATTGACAGCTTACCGGAATCATCACCCTGAGATTTTAAAATTTGGGATTGACAGATTACAGTAACCGTCATTCTGAGTGAGGAACTGCCTGTCCCGCAGAATTGCGGGAAGCGAAGAATCTCCCAAAGTTAAGGAGATACTTCGACTCCGCAAGCTCCGCTACCATTGACAGAAATGTACGTCACTCTGACGAAGGAAAGCCTGCCCCGATCCTTTCGGGGAGTTTCCCAAAATAGAGGAGATCCTTCTCCCGAATTACTCGGGATCAGGATGACGGCTCGCTAGATGTCATTGCCTTTCTGTAAATGTAAAATTTAAAAACTCAACATGACACTTTAATAGCAGTCACTTCCTTCTTTTTTTGATTTTCAAGGAAAAAATCTTAGCTTGAAAGGCTACATTTATTTTATTGATTTTCGAAAAATGGATACTAAAAATTACCCTGTTGGAGACAATTTTGATGAAATGTTCAATGAGAAGGGGGAATGCAGATGGCACTACTCGGAATTTCTCGATCATTTAAAAAAAACAAGTTCCAAAAAAATCTCCCATCTCCAACATGCTGCCAATAAGAATCAGGTAGCTATGGGCATGACCTTCAATGTCTACCATGATAATCAGGGGATAGAAAAAATCCTACACCTGGACATTGTTCCACGCATCATTCCCAATCAGGAGTGGCAGCATTTGGAAGCCGGGCTAAAGCAGCGGATCCATGCGCTTAATTTGTTTATCCATGATATCTATAATGAGCAAAAGGCCTTAAAAGATAAGATCGTTCCAGAAGATTTAATTCTTGGGAGTAAGGATTACTTGAAGCCTTGTATAGGATTGAATCCACCAAAAGGCATTTGGTGCCATATTACCGGAACGGATCTGGTGCGTAACAATGATGGGAATTATTACATTTTGGAAGACAACCTGCGTTGCCCATCCGGGGTGTCCTATATGTTGGAAAGCAGAGAAATCATTAAAAGAGCATATCCGGATCTTTTTAATCAGCTGGGTGTGATGCCTGTATCTGACTACCCGGTGAAGTTGCTGAAGATGTTACAATTCATCTCCAATAAGGAGAAGCCTGTCGTGGGAGTACTGACTCCAGGGATTTATAATTCAGCCTATTTTGAACATTCATATTTGGCTTTACAGATGGGGGTGGAGTTGGTTTCCGGTGTAGATCTGATTACCAAAGGCAAGAAAGTATACATGCAGACCACCAAAGGCCTAGAGCAGATCGATGTGTTATACAGGAGAATAGACGATACATTTTTAGATCCTCTTTCTTTCAATCCCCATTCCTTATTGGGTGTTCCTGGAATTTTTGAGGCCTATAAAGCAGGAAATATTGCCCTTGCCAATGCACCCGGAACGGGAGTTGCAGATGACAAAGCAGTTTATGCCTATGTTCCTAAATTGATTAAATATTATCTGGGAGAGGAACCTATTCTACAGAATGTACCCACTTATCTGTGCAGGGAGGAGCAGGACAGAAAATATGTACTTGAAAATATTGAACAATTGGTAGTCAAGGAAACCAATGCTGCGGGTGGATACGGAATGTTGATCGGACCAAAAGCCAGTAAAGCAGAGCATGTAAAATTCAGGGAGTTGATTAAAAGAAATCCGACCAACTATATTGCCCAGCCTACATTGTCTCTGTCAACTGTACCCACGCTTACCGATGAGGGTTTGCAGGGAAGGCATGTAGACTTGAGGCCTTATATTCTTTATGGAGAAAACATTGAAGTGATACCAGGGGCATTGACAAGGGTAGCACTGAAAAAAGGTTCCCTGGTAGTCAACAGTTCCCAAGGTGGAGGAAGTAAAGATACTTGGGTTTTGTACAATTGATTGGTTTATTTCAAAATAAAGGATAACTGTAAAAAATAATTATATGCTGAGTAGAGTTGCAGATTCTATTTATTGGTTGGGCAGGTACTTGGAAAGGGCGGAAAATTATGCCCGTTTTATTGATGTCAATTATAACCTGATGCTGGATTTACCTCCTGATATGAAGGCCCAGTGGGAACCATTGGTTTATGCCACAGGAGACCATGACCTGTATGTACAAAAGCATAAGACCTTTGAGAGAAAGGAGGTGGTATATTTTCTAGCATTTGATACCGACAATCCAAACTCCATCATTTCAAGTATCAATTTTGCCAGGGAAAATGCCCGGGTAATCAGAGAAAATCTTACCAAAGAAACCTGGGAAAAGCTGAATGGGCTTTACCACTATGTACAAAGAAGTGCTGATAAAAAAGAATGGAGCAAGGATGATCCCAGAGCGTTTTTTGATGGGATAAAAAACCAGATTTTATTGCTCTATGGTCTGGCAGACAGTACAGTAGCACGTACAGAAGGATGGTATTTCCGACAATTGGGACTTTTTCTTGAAAGGGCGGACAAGACCAGTAGAATTGTGGATGTGAAGTACCATATTCTGCTACCATCTCCCAACTGGGTGGGGACACCCTTGGATTTTTTGCATTGGACGGCACTCTTGAAATCGGTGACTGCATTTAACACATACAGAAGGCTTTATGGTAATATTGAACCTTCCAAGGTGGTGGAGTTTTTGCTATTGAATAAGTATTTTCCAAGATCAGTTTTTTATTGCCTTCGGGAGGCGGAAAGCTGCCTTCATAAAATATCCGGGAATGGAGGGCAAGGCTACAGGAATTCTGCTGAAAAGGCAATTGGAGAATTAAGGTCTA
Source organism: Cecembia sp. (assembly GCF_007126775.1). Classification (GTDB taxonomy): domain Bacteria; phylum Bacteroidota; class Bacteroidia; order Cytophagales; family Cyclobacteriaceae; genus Cecembia. Next base: position 17,242 of record NZ_SLAP01000138.1, read on the forward strand.
ATTTGGAGTTTACCGATGTTTCCGAAATAATTGAAACAGGACTGCATGAATACATTGATAGCTTGCAGTTGAAAATAAATCAGGTTTCTAATAAGATTCATAGTAACTTCTTCCAAATTAAGGATAACTTTAGCCATCAAAACAGCTTTCAAGAATAATGACCTTTTGTTTAGGAATCAAAACCAAGTACGGTATAGTGGGTCTTTCAGATACCCGGATTACCTCAGGAACAGAAACAACCACTTCTAAAAAAGTATTTACCGTAAACAGGGATAAGCATTCTTTTTTTATCATGACCTCTGGATTAAGGTCGGTAAGGGACAAGGCGATCACTTATTTTACCGAAGTTATAGAGGAACAGGACGAGGACTTTACAAAACTGTATAAAGCTGTCAATGAGTTTGGCCATCAAGTGAAGCGTGTTGCATTGGAAGACAAAGCCCATTTGGAGGAGGCTGGCCTGAACTTTAATTTGTTTTCCATTATTGGCGGGCAATTAGAGGAAGACAAAACACCCAAGCTGTACTTACTCTATCCGCAGGGAAATTGGATAGAGATCAGAAGGGGGACTCCTTTTGTGTCCATAGGAAATACGGGGGCTGGAAATCCGGTTTTGCGCAGGTCATTGCAATATGAAGATTCCTTAGAGTATGCCATGAAATGCGCCTTTCTGGCGTTTGATGCTACAAGAATTTCGGCCAATGACGTAGATTATCCCATAGATACTGTGGTTTTGGAAAATGACCATTATCATATCATCGAAAAAAGATTTGAACAGAAGGAGTTAGAGCATATTGGAAGTTTTTGGAACGAACGGATCAAAGCCGCCATCAAGGAACTGCCTTCAGATGTTTTGGGAAAGGCTTTTGGAGGGATTTCCTTAGTAGAAGAAAATACATGAAACTCGAAATCCAACATTTTAGCCAATATAAATACTCTGAAAGAGTAGTACTTAATCCCCATTTGTTGTTTTTGATTCCTCAGCAAAGGTCATATTTTAAAGTTGAAAGATCCAGGGTACAGATTCATCCGGAACCAGATGCCGTCCATGAAAGGATAGACATGCTGGGTAATACCCATTATCAGACTTGGTTTCAGGGAGAAACGGACAGCCTTTCCATAGAAGTGGACTATATCATCAATATTTACCCTTTCAATCCTTTTGGTTTTCTTTTCACGGAATTTATAGCTTATCCCTTTTCTTTTTTCCAATATTCCACAGATAAGCAGCTGTTTTTGCAGGCTTTCCTGCATACAGAAAAAAATCTGGATTTAGGACATTATGCCTCCCAGTTTATGAATGAGTCTAAAGACTTGGTTTCTTTCCTATTTAATCTCACAGAGAGTATTCATAATGACTGGAAGCATATTATCAGAGAGGAGGAAAATCTCTGGTCTGCTGATTTTACTTTTAAACAGCAAAAAGGATCCTGTAGGGACCTTAGTTGGATGTTGGTTCATATATTGAGAAATATAGGATTGGCTTCAAGATTTATCAGTGGTTATGCATACAATCCTGAACTCAAGGAAGGGCATGAGTTACATGCATGGGTGGAGGTTTATCTGCCAGGTGCTGGTTGGATTGGTCTTGATCCAAGTTTGGGTTTGTTTACGGACAACCATTATATTCCATTAGCAACAGGTTACAGCGCTGAGCTGGTGTCTCCTGTGCAGGGAAACTTTGGAGGCAGTGCTTTGTCGGAGTTAAAAGCAGAAGTGTGGATCAGGCGGAGTGAGGGTTGATAGGGAAAGGGAAGAGTTTCGGGAGAAGGAAAAAGGAAAAAAGGTTCAGAGTTTATTGGTTCAGGAGTTCATTGGTTCATAGATACCTTATGTGATTCGTACAACTTAGAACAACTTGTAATTCTGTGGCGGATTGAACTGAAATGATTCAGAGTTCAGCCTGCTCCGAAGTATTGTGTAGGGTTCATGGGGTTCCAGAGTTCAATGTACTAAGAGAGTCAAGCGAGCGGAATAACCATAAAAAGACTTCCCTTTTATTGAACATTTTTTGGGATAATTCTGTATTTAATGGGAACAAAAAAATAGCTATGAATTTACTGGGGGCCTCAATTTTTATTATTGCCATCTTACTTTTTTCTACCTTCTTAAACTGGTATGTTTTTCAGGCAGTTAAAACACTTTCTCAACAGATAAGTATTGAGAGAACCAGAAATACAGTCCAAATCCTGTACTGGTTGGTATTTGGAGGGATTTCACTTTGGTATGTTTATACATTTCTAAAAGTATTCATAACGGGTGAATTCACTTTGTCCACCCAGACATTGTTGAATGTTTTTTTGACAGTGGTAGTGACTCAGTTGGTATGTGTGATTTTTCTTTTTTCCGAGGACATTTACAGAAATGCTTATGCGGGATTTGCTTACCTTTCTAAAAACAGGGATAGTTTCAGTTTTCCACCCAGGAAATTTTGGATCAGTGCGGTTGCCGTGATGGTGGCTATGATTCCCTTTTTCGGTTTTTTGTATGGCATGTCATTTGGGAAACATAATTTCAAATTACACCGAGAGGTGCTTTATTTTGAAGATTTACCCGAAGCATTTGATGGATTTACAATTACGCAAATTTCTGATATACACATAGGCAGTTTCAAAAACCCTGATCATGTGCAAAAGGGTATAGATATGGTATTGGCTCAAGAATCTGACTTGTTTGTTTTTACGGGAGACTTGGTCAATCATAGGGCGGACGAAATTGATCCTTTCATTTCACTATTTTCGGAAATCAAGGCACCTTATGGACAGTATTCCATCATTGGAAATCATGATTATGGGGATTATATTCCATGGCCAAGCAAAGAGGCCAAGGAAGCTAATTTTCAGTTGTTTTTAGATAAGCACAAAGAACTTGGATTTAAACTTTTACGTGACGAGGGGATAAGGATTGAAAAGGATGGATCGTTTATCCAGCTGCTAGGCGTAGAAAATTGGGGAGTAGGCTTTGGGTCGAGGGGTGATTTGGAGAGGGCATTGGAACAGACAGCAGTGGAAGATTTCAAGATCTTGCTTTCCCATGATCCATCTCACTGGGACCAACAGGTTAAAACACACGAGATGGGGATACACCTTACTTTGTCTGGGCATACCCACGGCATGCAATTTGGGATTGAAACGCCCATTATCAGATGGAGTCCTGTACAATACCGCTATCCTAACTGGGCAGGCCTGGCGGAACATGAAGGCCGGTTCCTTTATGTAAACAGAGGTTTTGGTTTCCACGCATTTTCCGGAAGGGTTGGCATTTGGCCTGAAATTACGGTAATTGAACTCAGGAGAAAGAAATTATAATCCTTAACGGGAACTTTTTGTGACCAAATGCGTTTAAAGGGTATGGAAATACTCTTTTCTTTATTTTTGATTATTGCGGTTTGGCAACAGGATAAGCCAAAAAGCATTGAAGATTTTCAGTGGAAGAACCGTTTGGTACTGTATTTTCAGTCCGAGAGTAACACAAATCTGAGCTTCACGGATAGTCTTGAACATGAGATTCAGGATAGAAAAATCATTTATCTGATATTTAATGATAGTCTAGTGAGCAATCATGACATGGATTTTTCTGATGAGTACCTCAGCTACCTTCAAAAAAAATATAAGATGGGAACGAAAAAAGATTGTTGGGTACTGATAGGTCTTGATGGTGGTGTAAAAAGTAGGGTAGAGGAGAAATTGGATTGGGCCAGGATTTTTAAAACAATTGATGCCATGCCGATGAGGCAGTCGAAGATCAGGAATTTATAGAGCTTGCTGAAAAAGTCTCAGGTATGCCAGCCCTTCCTATCGGTAGGCAAGTTTAAAGCGGGCGAATGAAGATGTATGCTTATACTTCGAATGAGACCAATTTATCCTAAGAGTTAGACAATGATTAATATGAAAAAATCAGCAATTTTGTTTTGTGTTTTTCTTATGGTGGGGCTGGTCCATGCCCAAGACGAAAAGAAAACTGTGTAGAGATTTCAGTGTTTAGAAATGAAGGTAATGTTCTAGCTCCAGTAAGTAGCATGTTTATTCATGGAATTAATGTAAACTACAGTAGGTATTTTTTTAAAAGATGGACTAGTATATCACTTGGTGTGGGATACAGGTTTTAATTAGTAGAATCCAAAGAATTAGTTGATCCTAAAAACATCATTGCCCTCAATCAAACCCGATTGAGGGTATTTATTTTTTTAAAACTTTACTACTTAGTATTTCAGCTCCTCATATTTTGTCCAGATGCCCCAGTAGGCACCTACATCACCTACATCACCGACTTTCCAAGACTCA
>NZ_SLAP01000068.1 GCF_007126775.1 Cecembia sp.
AAGAGACCCCCTAATTTCAGATTTCTCATTACTTTCAAGGTATCTTTACCTCTTTCAATGGCTTCTGCTCCTCTTCTGCTTCTATTTTGCGTTATCAGTTGATTTAGCCTGGTATCTTTTAGCTTCGTACCGATGATTTGAGGGCAATAATCCATTAAAGCAAGGTAAGTGGCCACCAATTCAAACGCGCCAACGTGAGCTGTCAACACAATAACACCTTTTTTGGCTTCCAAGGCTTTATGAAGGTGTTCTTCGCCAGTGACACGCACTACATTTTGGAAGGCCTGTATATCAAAGATATTGACCGAACGCATGATATCACCGGCATTTTTTCCGATCATTATAAAAACCCGTTTCGCCATCCTTAGGATTTCCTCTTTGGATTTTTCCTTTCCATAAACCAGTTCCAAATGGAGGATAGTTTTTTTGCGGGCATCTTTGATCAGGTAAAAAGCCATTCTTCCCAAAAAACCGCAAAAATGAAGCACAACTTTTCTGGGTAATATATAGGCCATAAAAAGTAGGCCCTTCACCAGGAGGTAAAGCAAAAAATACTTTAAACGTTTATGAAGGGGACGTTTTTTAGCCATTATACCCAATAAGTTCCCACAAAAATAAAAAAGCCTGTGATTAACACAGGCTTTTTTGAAAAAAATAATCTTTTATTCCACCGTTACTGATTTGGCCAGGTTTCTGGGTTGATCTACATTACAACCTCTCATGACAGCGATATGATAGGACAATTGTTGCAATGGAACCACTGCAATTAGTGGTACAAATGCCTCCTCTGTCTCAGGGATTTCAATTATATGATCTGCCATTTGTTTTACTGTAGTATCTCCTTCAGTCACAACAGCAATAATTTTACCTTTTCTGGCCTTAACTTCCTGTATATTGCTGACTACTTTTTCGTAAGAAGAATCTTTGGTAGCAATGAAGACTACCGGCATTTCTTCATCAATCAATGCGATAGGCCCATGCTTCATCTCTGCAGCAGGATAACCTTCAGCATGTATGTAAGAGATTTCTTTCAGTTTCAAAGCTCCTTCTAAGGCAACTGGGAAGTTGTATCCCCTACCTAAATACAAAAAGTTTCTCGCATCTTTGAATTCCGCGGCAATTTCTTTGATCTTTTCATTCAGTTGGAGGGCTCTTTCTACCTTTGATGGAATGGTTTCCAGTTCGCTCAACAGTTGCATGTACCTGTTTTCTGGTAATGTACCTCTCTGATAGCCCAGCTTAAGTGCCATCATGGTGAGTACAGAAATTTGAGCTGTGAATGCTTTGGTGGAAGCTACTCCAATTTCTGGACCTGCATGGGTATAGGAACCTGCATGGGTAGCTCTTGGAATGGAAGATCCTACTACATTACAAACGCCAAAGATGGTTGCTCCTTTTGATTTTGCCAGCTCTATAGCGGCTAATGTATCAGCTGTTTCACCTGACTGCGATATAGCAATAATAAAATCTTTTTCGTTGACGACAGGATTTCTATATCTGAATTCGGATGCATACTCTACTTCAACAGGAATTCTGGCAAATTCTTCGAACAGGTATTCTGCTACAAGTCCAGCATGCCAGGAAGTACCGCAGGCAGTGATGATGATCCTATCCGCATTTTGGAATTTATTCATGTAATCCCGCAAGCCACCCAAAACCAAACGACCATTTTTGGCATCTAGCCTTCCCCGCATACAATCTGCGATAGATCTTGGCTGTTCGTTGATTTCTTTCAACATGAAATGTTCATATCCACCCTTTTCAATGGCTTCCAATTCCATTTCCAATTGGTTGATATAAGGGTTAGTCTCTACATTTTCAATGGTTTTGATCTGCAATGTGCCATTGCGGATTACTGCTATTTCGTAATCATCTAGGTAGACTACCTGGTTGGTGTATTCTATAATAGGTGTGGCATCAGAGGCCAGAAAATACTCATCTTCTCCTACACCTATGACCAAAGGAGAGCCTTTTCTTGCCGCTATAAGGGTATCAGGTTCTTCTATATTCATAATTACTATGGCATAAGCGCCTACTACTTTGTGTAAAGCAAGCCTAACAGCTTCTTCCAAAGTGCAATAATTGTTTACATAAATGTCTTCGATGAATTTTATGAAAACTTCTGAGTCTGTTTCGGAATGAAAAACATAGCCTTTGTTCATCAAATCCCTTTTCAGGACATCATAGTTTTCTATGATGCCATTGTGGATGATAGCAAATTTTTCATTGGAAGAATAATGGGGGTGGGCATTGACATCGTTTGGCTCTCCATGGGTTGCCCAACGGGTATGGCCAATGCCAATTTTGGAATTCAGTTTTGAAAATCCATTGAGGTGGTTCTCGAGTTCCGATACCTTGCCCTTTTTCTTGTAAATGCTCAAACCCTCGGTATTGAGTAGGGCCACTCCGGCACTATCGTAACCGCGGTATTCCAGTCTTTTCAGCCCTTTGATAATGATGGGTAAAGCTTCCTGCTGCCCCACATAAGCTACAATTCCACACATATTTAAAAATTCTTAAAAATTATAAAACGTTAATCGAACAAAATTAACAAAAAGCAGGCCATTTAGCTAACTTTCGCAAAATTTACATACTGTTTTAATCCACTTTCTTAAAAAATAGGGTTTCATTAGAAAGCCCTGGTTTTGGAATAAAAGATTTTCAAAACCGGACTTTTTGAATCTATCACAAACTCCCTTAAAGATTGCCTGTGTTCATCTCTTCCTGCTACTAGGGGGTAAACAATAAAATCTCTCCTTTGTAAATTACCTCTATATACAGCATTCACATGGGAGGTGATAAACTGGCTGTAAACATTTCTTTCTCTATTATGAGCCAATAAAGCAGGGGCATCACCGACAATCGGGTTACCTGTATTGGGATCAAATTGAGGTCTGCCATCGGACTGGACGGCTAAGGCACCATTAGCACCTAACAGCACTCTGTTGGTTTCGTTCGTAAAAAACATTTGTAGAAACTGTGGTGGCCTGTTGGTAGTTACATTTCTTTCCAAAGGCCCCATTTCAATGGTTACTTGGTTAAATGTTACATTTTCTAAAGTATCCAAAAAACTTTCCAATGGGCTCATATCCAGTTTGACCAAGATACCTGTATTATTTTTCGAACCTGCGCGGTCTCCTAAATCATAGGCCACAAACTTATCAGTGATTGCCTCGGTGGGAGTTCCTGTAGGATCAATGGTAACTTGGTTAAAATGTCTGGCAGAATTGTTATTTACTCCAGTACCGATAGGGTAAGCTCGGGATACAGTATCATTCTCATTTCTATAAAAAAATACAAAGCCGGTATTGTTTCCAGGAGCCAGATTATAAGAAACCCTTTCATTTTCTTTGCCTCTAAAAACTAGCCCAGGAAGAAATTCCCTGAAGGTAAATATATCAGAAAATGCTGTTCCATCCTTTAAGGCTTCAAAGAGTTCATTGGCAAAGGGGTTGTCTATTAGGTTAGCAAATACAAGTGTATCCTGCCTGCTGGAAAAGTCAAAACTAGCGGAAAATACTGCTTCTTCACTATAATCCAACTGGCTGAAATTGTAATAATTAACCTCCCTGATCTGCTCGTTTAGCCGATGTACGTTTATCGTTTTCTCATCTGATAAATCATCTGCATTGACCTCTCTGATGTTAAAGTTAAACCTTACAGAATCAAGGACTGCATCTGAATTAGGCCTTGCCAGATCACGATTAAATAATAGCCTTGAATAGGCGGTAGCTTCAGTTTTTCCAAAGAAGTCGCCCTCATCATTTCCAAATACCAAGGATTCAGGATTAGTGGTCAGCAAGGAGTCCTGCATGATAACAAAAGCAGTTAGGGGTATTTCTTCATAAAATACTCCCAACTGATTATTGTTCGGATCCAATTGCAACCCAAGGTTGGAAGGGTCTTCGCAAGAACTGAATATTGGAAAGGTGATTAATAGAGACAATGCCAGCTTAGCCGGCAAGGTCTGTATAAATGTTGTAGTAACTTTCAAAAAGTTGTTCTTCTTCTTCGCTGTTGATCTCACACTTCTTGTCTTTAGAGCACTCTTCAATGAGTTGGCTTAGTTTTTCAGATATTTCTTCGCTCTTGATGACCACGTCGGCATATTCCATTCCTATTTTAAGGAAACCTTCATAGTCTTTTGATTTGAGAGGAGCCAAAATGGAATCATCTATATCCACCATTTTTATTTTCTCCAATAAATCGTCGCCAAATTTATGGCTAAATCCGGTATTATAAATAGCAAAAACTGATTTTGTATCTTTAAATAACGGTTCATTTTTGTAGGTAGTTTTGAGATACATGGGTATTAGACTTGTCATCCAGTCATTACAATGTACCACATCGGGTGCCCACCCTAATTTTTTCACGGTTTCGATTACTCCTTTACAGAAGAAAATGGCTCTTTCGTCATTGTCCTCATAGAATTTTTCTTGTTTGTCAAAGAAAACGCTTTTTCTTTGAAAATAATCTTCATTGTCTATAAAATAAACTTGAAGTTTTGCATTGGGAATAGATGCCACCTTGATAATCAAAGGTTTCTCTTCTTCACCTACGGCAATATTGATTCCAGAAAGCCTAACCACCTCATGTAACCTGTTCTTTCTTTCATTAATAAGTCCAAATCTTGGAACAAGAATTCGGATTTCCATTCCTTTTTCCTGCATGGCCTGTGGAAGGGCCCTCACGAAATTGGCTACCTCTGAGGTTTGAAGAAATGGGTTGATTTCACTTGCAACGTAGAGGATACGAAGTTTTGACATATCTTGTTGGTTTTGTTGAGCGATAATAATCCACAAATGTACAAAAAAAAACTGGCATAGCCATTGTTTTTCTGGATTTAGGTATAGCTTTGCCCCTATTTTACATTCTTAAAATACAATGCAGTGAAAATCCTCCGTACCAAAAATGCGGTAAAATCCTTTTGTCTAAATCTTCAATTAAACAAAATAACCATAGGTTTTGTACCTACGATGGGAGCCTTGCATCAAGGGCATTTGGATTTGATTAAAAAAGCAAAAGATAATACTGGATCTGTAATTGTCTCTATTTTTGTAAACCCCACCCAATTCAACAATATTGAGGATTTTGAGCAATACCCCAAATCTTTGCATAATGACTTGGAGTTATTGGAGAATATCGGGGTGGCTGCTGTTTTCATTCCTGAAAATCAGGAGATTTACCCTGATAAACCCATATTAAAGATTGATTTTGGATTATTAGAGCAGCGGCTTGAAGGAGCTTTCAGGCCCGGTCATTTCAATGGAGTGGGGATAGTCGTCTCCAAGCTGTTAAATATTGTTAAACCGGATAAAGCTTTTTTTGGAGAGAAGGATTTACAGCAAGTTGCAGTAATCAAAAGGTTGGTAATGGATCTTTCATTTGATGTGGAAATTGTTGTTGTTCCTACTGTAAGGGATAAAGATGGGCTTGCACTTTCATCGAGGAACCTGAGACTGAATCCTGTTGAAAGAAATAAAGCCTTAACATTATTCAGGATGCTTTCTTATGCCAAATCTGAACTTTTTAATGGGGGAGCCTGGTTAGACATTTTACTCCATGTAAAACATGAATTTTCACAGATTTCTGATGTGAGGTTGGAGTATTTTGAATTGGTCCATGCAGAGGATATGTCAAAGCAGGACAGTTTTAATAAAGATATTCCCCTTTCCATTTGTGTCGCTGCCTATGTGGGAAAGGTGAGATTGATAGATAATATTCCAGTAAATCATTAGTTTTGCGCCAAATTTTAGACCCATGCAAATCCAACTATTAAAATCAAAAATCCACAGAGTAAAGATTACCCAGGCAGAATTGCATTATGTAGGTAGTATAACAGTAGACGAAGATCTAATGGATGCGGCCAACATCATAGAAAATGAAAAGGTGCAGATTGTGAATATTAATAACGGGGAACGCCTGGAAACCTATGTTATCAAGGGAGAGAGAGGAAGTGGCATGATTTGTCTCAATGGTCCTGCAGCTAGAAAAGCACAGGTAGGCGATATAATTATTATCATCTCCTATTGTTCCATGGATTTTGAGGAAGCAAAAAATTACAAGCCAGTGGTTATATTTCCGGATGATCATAACAAACTGATATAAGGTGAGATTAAATTACAAACAATGGATTCAGGTTGTGCTCTCCTTTGGGGTAGCCATCTGGATCTTTTGGTTTTTATACAAAGACATCAGTTTTGAAAGTTTGAAAAGAGCCCTTAGTGAGACATCCTTTGCTTTGGTAGGTTTGTCGGTTTTGGTTTCCTTAATGGGGTATTGGATAAGAGCATGGAGGTGGCGATTGCTCATTGAAGCTGGAGAAAAAATCAAAGTCAGTACCGCGCGGTCTTTTGTGGCATTGATGATCGGATATTTGACCAATTTGCTGATTCCCCGGGCTGGAGAAGTGGCACGCTGTGCCGTATTGGCCAAAACGGAAGATCAACAAATGGGCAAGTTAATTGGTACAGTCATTTTGGAGAGAACCATAGATTTACTCTTTATGCTCATTACCATTACACTCGCTTTTTTGCTGGAAAGGAGATTATTTTTGAATCTTTTGACAGACCTGATAGTCTTTGATGAAATTGTCCAAAAAATGCTAGTTTCTTTGCCGATACTGATAGGAGGAATACTGATCACAGGAATATTTTTTTATTTTGTTTTTCATAAATACCGGGGAAGTGGGGTTTTTCGAAAATTACGTCATTTTCTCAGGGATATTATCAAAGGTTTTATAAGTGTAAGAAGGGTAAAAAATCAAAGGGGTTTTTGGGCAAGTTCATTGGCGATTTGGATCATTTATTACCTCATGATGTTATTTGTAGCATGGGCTATACCTGCTACTGCCAGTTTGTCATTGAGTGCAGTGCTTCTGGTGATGGTAATGGGAAGCATTGGCATGGTTGCGCCTGTTCAGGGAGGTATTGGTACCTTTCATGCATTAGTGGCCTTTATTTTGATAGCATTTGGCTTAAGTGAGGAACAGGGTAAAATATTTGCAGTGATCATCCACAGTAGTCAGGTGTTTACAGTTTTAATGGCAGGTTTGGCGACCTCGGTTATTTTCTTAAAAATTACTGCTAAAAAAGCATCCAAAACTCATTAAATTCGTAATTAGAAAAGCAAAAAAACAGAAAACTATGATCATATTAATTGTTATTGTATTTGCCGTATTGGGATTTATTGTCAGCAGGAGACTGAAAAGCAAATTCAAAAAATACTCTCAGACATCACTTAAGGCCAATCTTTCAGGAAAGGAAATCGCCGAATTGATGTTGGCTGATAATAATATAACAGACGTCAAGGTATTGTCTGTAGAAGGTCAGCTAACCGATCATTATAATCCGATGAATAAGACAGTTAATCTTAGCCCGGATGTATATTTTGGCAGGAATGCTGCTGCGGCTGCTGTTTCCGCTCACGAATGTGGCCATGCTATTCAGCATGCTACAGCCTATTCTTGGCTGAAGATGAGGTCTGCAATGGTCCCTGTTCAAAATGCAAGCGGTAAAATTTTAAATATTGTATTGATCGCTTCATTATTTGGGGGGGCTTTTATCGGCTTGCCATATGAGCTTATTGGCTTTATAATCGTAGGTGCTTATGGTATCATGACCTTATTTACCCTGATCACATTACCGGTGGAATTTGATGCAAGTGCCAGAGCGTTGGCCTGGGTCAAAGAAAGAAATGTAGTAACCAGTGATGAGTATGCCATGTCTAAAGATGCTTTAAAATGGGCAGCAATGACCTATGTGGTTGCTGCTTTAGCAGCACTGGCAACTTTGGCCTACTATATTATGATATTCTTTGGAAATAGGGATTGACAAGAAACTTATTTTCACGATTTGAGTTTACATTTAAGGGGCAGGAAATTGCCCCTTATTTTTTTTGTAACTAAATTCCAATCGAAAATAAATATAACCCAAATAGTATAGATATGCATTTTGAATTTACGGAGGAGCACATTGCGGTGCGGGATGCAGCCAGAGATTTTGCCCAAACAGAATTGCTGCCGGGAGTGATTGAAAGAGATACAGAGGCTAAGTTTCCCCATGAACAGATAGAAAAAATGGGAGGACTTGGCTTTATGGGCATGATGGTAGATCCCAAATATAATGGAGGCGGTATGGATACGGTATCTTATGTATTGGCCATGGAAGAAATTTCAAAAATTGATGCTTCTGCTTCGGTGTCGATGTCTGTTAATAATTCTTTGGTATGTTGGGGATTGGAAAAATACGGGAATGAGGCCCAGAAAGAAAAATACCTGAAGAGATTGGCAACTGGCGAAATAATAGGGGCCTTTTGTCTTTCAGAACCTGAAGCGGGCTCTGATGCCACATCTCAAAGAACCACTGCCGAACTTGAAGGAGAGCATTATATCTTAAATGGCACCAAAAATTGGATAACCAATGGATCCACAGCTTCGGTTTACCTGGTAATTGCCCAAACAGATCCCGCAAAAGGGCATAAAGGTATTTCTGCCTTTATCGTGGAGAAAGAATGGGAAGGCTTTGTTATTGGTAAAAAAGAAGACAAACTTGGAATCAGAGGTTCAGACACCCATTCTTTGATGTTTACAGATGTTAAGGTACCGGTTGAGAATAGGATTGGAGACGAAGGATTTGGGTTTACATTTGCCATGGAAACACTCAATGGAGGCAGAATAGGAATTGCTGCCCAAGCACTTGGCATTGCATCAGGTGCCTATGAATTGGCATTGGCATATTCCAAAGAGCGCAAAGCTTTTGGAAAACCTATTAGCCAACACCAAGCAATCCAGTTTAAATTGGCCGATATGGCTACTCAAATAGAAGCTGCGCGATTATTGGTAGTAAAATCTGCATGGCTAAAGGATCAGGGAAGAGATTATGCCCATGCCAGTGCCATGGCCAAATTATATGCTTCAGAAGTAGCGATGAATGTAACGGTCGAGGCTGTTCAGGTCCATGGGGGTTATGGTTATGTTAAAGAATACCATGTAGAGCGGTTGATGCGTGATGCAAAAATTACCCAGATTTATGAAGGAACCAGTGAAATTCAAAAAATAGTTATATCAAGAGGCATTTTAAGATAAATCAGGTTATGATTGGAGAAAGGGCATAAAGTCTAATTATTTATGCCCTTTTCCGCCATTTCGTAATTTTTTATTAATTTTTTTTACTTATTTGAAGAAAATTAATATACTTTTACCAAAAAACATAAACTTGTTGTCCTCATGGAATATTACAACAAAGTCATCGAATCAGTAGGAGTTCGCTTTTTAAAAGGCAATAATTATAAAATAGAGAAGCCGGTAAGCATTTCTGACTATCATGATACAGATAATTCGCTAATACTATTGCATCGTGGAAATTTGAAGTTTGGGGAGGAGCAAGAAGTAGTCAATGAAGGTGAAATCCTATTCATACCTTCTGGTAGGAAAACGGCCATTTCTTTCGGTTCTGTTGGGAAGAAAAGTGATATCACTAATGAAAGCTTTCTGGATAACAAAAGAAAGTACCTTCAGACCATTAGTTTTAAGGAGATCAAGTCTCTGGATGAGGACTGTGTGTCAATTGTCAATTTTGAGGCAAAGGTTTTTGATGTGGTCAATTTTTTCAATTCTCTGGGGATCCCTTCTTTTGTAATCCGCTTCAATGACCGTATCGCAACGATTATTGAAGATATGGTGAAAGAAAATGAAAACCAGATTCCTGGCAAGGAAAGGGTGATGAAAATTCATACTGAACTTCTGGTGATTGAGGTGGTCAGACATATTCTCAAAAACAGGTTGTTTATGGAGGAGTTGTCCACCAATAGCACCTATTTTAAGGATCCAAGGCTAATTGATCTATTCAATTATATCAAGAAAAATATCGGAGGAGATTTATCGAATAAAGTATTGGCCAAAGTAGCAAATGTATCCGAAGATTATGTAGGCCAGTATTTTAAAATGCTTACTGGAATCAACCCTCAGGATTACATTGAATACCAGAGAATGGAAGCGGCAGTCGAGCTTTTAAGGACTTCCAAGAAAAGTATAAGAGATATAGGCAAGGAAGTAGGTTATAAGGATACGGCCTATTTCTGCAGGCGTTTCAAAATGATGTATGGCCTACCGGCCGGAAAAATGAGAAGAAGAGAATCTTTGATCAACGTGCAGAGTTAAAAAAAGCCGCCCTCAAAGGCGGCTTTTTTTAACTGGTGCTACTTATAAACACGAAGCAATTTGATAATGCTTGATTTATACTATTTAATTTAAGATCAAATACAGGGGTTTCAATAAAATTAACCCAAAAACCGTACAGCATATACTGAGGTTTTGTTAGGTATCTTCAAGCAAGCTAATCCTTGGCTTCAGTTCCCCATATATCTATACAGCTTGACTTCTCCAACTCGAATCTTATGCAATTCTCTGACATTTTCATCAGCTGCTATCTATCTTTTAGGGCCTCACATCTGTCATAAGCCGGGTCGATATCTATAAATACATCCTCTTTCGCTGTAAGAAACCACCTGCTTAAAATTTCCTCCTCCTTCTTTCTTCTTGTTGCGGCCTTCAATTTTTCATAATCATCATCCATGTTGGCTCTGTGAGCGGGGAACCTTTCCCGATAATACAAGATACGCACTTTGGTGCCTTCTCTTTCATCTTCAAACCTCATAGGTTTTGTAATTGATCCCACCTCCATACTATCCAATGTAAAATAGAGCAATGGATCATCCAAAGTCCTTAAAGTTAACCTGGAAGAACCAGTCTGCGGGTCCGCAAAAAAGCCGCCATTATCTGAAGTAGACCGGTCGTCAGAGTATTCTTTAGCAGCTTTCGCAAAGGTAATTTTCTCATCTAGTATTTGAGTTTTCAAGCTATCTAGGTACCTTTCTGCCTTTTTAATGTCCTCTTCAGCGGGCATTGGCTGTATAAGAATATGTCGGGTATTGAAGGTATTTCCTTTTCTTTCCAGTAATTGTATGATGTGAAAACCAAACATCGTTTCAACAGGATCACTTATTTCCCCTTGTCTTAATCCCAAAGCCGTAGCCTCATATTCGGGGGCTAGTTCGCCTCGACGGAAAAACCCGAGTTCTCCTCCCATAGCGGCTGATCCAGGATCTTGGGAGTACTGTTTGGCCATGGTTTGAAAGTCCGTTGTCCCATCCATGATCCTGCTTTTGATTTCCCGAAGTTGATTTTCGATTTGATCTTTAACTCCCTTATTGACATCTGGTTTTTTCACTATTTGACCTACGGTTACTTCTGCTGAGAAGAAAGGAAGGGAATCTCTTGGGATGGAGTTATAAAACCTTTTTACTTCTACTGGAGAAACAGCCAATCCTTCCGTAATTTTTGCCTGCATTTTTTGGATGATAAGTTGTTCTCGGATAGGCTCTTCAATTTCCGCTTTCATTTGATCGGCAGTTTTACCGTATATTTCCGGTAAAACACTTTCATCCCCACCCAACTGGGCAAGTATCATTGAAAATCTTTGATCAGTTTGGATCATTACCTCAGCGTCGGAGACCATCACTGAATCTAGATCTGCTTTGGCGACCATCAGTTTATTGATCAATAAGGATTCAAAAACATCACATCTTGAGGGCGTTTCAAATCCCTGTCTGGATTGGGAAATGGCATCCAGGTAGGCTTTCTGAACATCTGATTCCAAGACGATGTAGTTATTTACCTTTGCGACAATCTTATCCAATACCTGTCCTGACTCTGGACTTGCGCTGCTTTGTCCATCCTCCTGGGCAAAGCTGCTGTGCAAAATCAATCCAAAGATTAAAGCCAGGATGTACTTCAATTTATTCATATATTTTAAACTCATTATTTTCAAGTGCACGGTTATAAATTTCCTTTTGTAGTTCCTCGACGAGTTGAATCCGCTTTTTGTTGAGAAGAATTTTGGAAATCTCATCTTTAACAAATTCCAATGGTGGGGTTTGATCTTCTAACCTGTATTCCAAAATCCTAAAGTAATACCTGTACCAATCATCCTCTACGATGATCAGCTTATTGTTTCTCAGTAAAGCCACCAAGTTCGAGTTTCCAGCCAAAGGCGTATTGATCACTATATCTCCCATTTTTACCCAAACAGCATCTTCTAGGTAGTAATTTGCTGCCTGTTCCATAGCAATCTTCTGAATGGCATCTTTTTGTAACCCATCCTCCAACCTCAAGAACCTTTCCAAATTTGGGTTTTGAGGATTATTCCTTTCCAACTTAAGAAAATTTAACCGGGCGATGATTTCCTTTAGGCTGAAATTTTCCAAGTTGAGGTTATAGTATTCCTCTATTTCTTGTTCAGGAATGGTGTTCTCAATATTTTTTTCCAAATAATCCTTCTCAAATTCATACACCATTAAGGCATACTTGTAGTCAAGCAGTTTCCTGTTTATCTCAGCCTCATCTATTAATTTCGATTTCGAGGCTTCCTTTATCATCAATTGTTTTCGAACCCATGATTGGATGTAACGTTCTATTATGTTGCTGCTGTCTGCAGAAGACAGTCCTGTGGTATTGACCAGTTTTAGATCAGATTGTCTTAAAAACTGTTGTTCCACAGATGCAACTAAAGGATCCTCCTCGTCCTCTAAACCTGATTTAAAGTGAAAGAGATCACAAGAAGCCATCAGCAACAACAGCAATATCCAGCTGTTTTCAATCTTTAACGGCAAGTTGGTATATTTTCTTTTTTTCATCCTCATCAATTCGGATGATATAGTTTGCTTTAAGTTTTTGGATAAGGATTTTGTCTAAGAACTGTTGATAATCCTGTATGACTTTTCCTCTGGTTTCTTCAAATTTCTTGGCTTGGGGAGGGACCCTTTCACCTATCAGAATAAATGAACTTTTTCCATTGATCTTTATTTCATGGAAGTCCTTGTTGATTTCAACCTTCGAAAGTACAGGATGATCCTCCCATTCATACAATCCCTCATCCATGGTAAACATTAATGAGTTATCCAACAGGAATGTGTTTTCCAATCTGTCGGCCAAGTCTTTTTTGTATTTTTTGTTTGTCAGAAACCGCCTAACTGATTCAGCATATGTCTCTTTACCAAGAGTGACGATCAAAGCCTCTACCCTTTCATTCCATAAATATTGGTTTTTATTTTCTTCATAGAAATTAACTTGGCCAATACTGTCCATAAGTGCCCTTTGCCAAACCTGTTCGTTCATTAAAGAAAACAAGAGTATTCCGTCTCTGTATTCCCGAAGCAATAAACTGTATTCTTTATTATTTGCCAAGAGGTCTCTTTCTTCTGCTGTATTAAGTGTGTATTCAATAAACCGGTCCAATGAATTAGCGACACTGTTTCTGGATCCTATACTTACTTTATTTTTTTCATTTTCCATGAAGACCAGAAGGTCTTTTACAGTTATATCCTGATCCTCCACCATGAAGAGTACATCTTCTTGTATTGTATTCGACATCACATCTTCTTTGAATTTTTCCAAGGAGTTGGTTTCATCGAGAAGTTTTTGGACTTTTAATAAAGCAGTTCCGTTTTCCTGAAAGCCATAACGGGACTTCTGAATTGCAGTGACCTGTGACTGAATGAGAGATGACCTGCTGTCTCTTAGTATGCGTGATTTGATAGAAGCTTCCATTTCTTCATAAGAAGGAATAGGCCTTTGTTCGTCTAATCGAATGATATGGTAGCCATAAGGTGTCTTAACGGGGGGAGAGATTTCACCTACTTCTGAAATGGAAAAAGCTACCCTTTCGAATTCGGGGATCACTGAACCTAACCCTATCCAAGGCAAAGCTCCACCGGAATTTTTACTGCCCAGATCTTCAGAGTACATTTTACAAACTTCTTCCCACAAACTTTCAGGTTTTTGAAGTTCAGTATAAATATCCCCTACTTTTCTTAAGGCTCTTTCTTCAGATACAGGATCGCCAGGTTGTGTTCGCACCAAAATATGGGAAACTTTTATTTCTCCAGGGTTAGGTTTTCTGTCTTCCAGTTTGATGATATGGTAACCAAAATTTGTCAAGATGGGGTCTGAGATATCTCCAACATCCAATCCAAAAGCAGCATCCTCAAATTGATGCACCATTTGAAGGGCTGTAAAATAACCTAAACTCCCTTTGTTATCTTTTGCAGAGGGGTCTTCCGAATGTTCTAATGCCAATTGGTTGAAGTCCGCACCGGCTTCAGCCTCTTCCTTCAGCTTTTGGGCCATTCTAAATACAGCAACTGTATCTTCCCTACTGGCATTATTGGGAAACTGTAAAAGGATGTGGCTTGCTTTTACCACCTCTTTCATCCTGTTATATGCCTTGATCAATTCTCCCTGTTGCAGGGAGTTTTTGATGAGATAGGGTTGAATCAAGTCTTCTTTGAATACTTCAAACTCTCTACGAAATTCTTCAAGGGTATCCAATCCCAAATTTTCGGCTTCTTTGACTTTCAGTTTGTAATTGATAAATAGCTCCAGGTTTTCATCAAACTCTTCTGGATTTAATTTGTCTTCCTTGTCCTGGAACTGCCTGTTTTTGGTCAATAAGTGCAAAAACTCATCAGCAAAGATGTTTTCATTTCCAATAGTCAGTAAAGGAACAGACATTTCCGGATCGGAAGCTTCTTTTATTGGTGTAGTTTTGGGGCTGCAGCCCAATACCGCTGCAAAAAGGAAATACCAAATGAAATTTTTGCTCATAGGAAAACGCATGCCAAAATGATACTACAATGTTACAAATTTATATGTAGAATTTTGGGAACTTTGGGTATTAAGCTCTAAGAATTAACAATTATTTGGATTTCAGTTCTTTGATCAACCGGCAGGTGTTTTTGACACCATTTGATTCAAATTCAATTTTATCCATTATTTTTTTCACCAACATGATTCCTAGTCCGCCTTTTCTTTTTGTTTTTACCACCTCATCAAGTTCAGGTTCTTGGTACTCTAGTAGGTTAAACCCTTTGCCCATGTCCTTTATTTCAAAAATGATGGTATTGTCGTTAATTTCAGTTTTAAGGTTGATGTAGGTGTCAGGGTCACAGGAATGCGAATGGATTATCATATTGGCACAGACTTCTTCTACTGCCAAAATCAATTGGTGTATTTCTATTTCATTAAGGTTAGTCTGTTGAAGGGTATTATTCAAAAACCCCCTTAAACTGGCCAACTTTTGGGTGTCGCAATATAACTTTAAATCATTCATAGCATCGCCTCGAGCGCGTCCTGCTGGTTATTCTTAATCGTAATTAACTTATCTAAACCTAAAATCACAAATACCTGGTGTACTTTTTCAAGTAGACCATAAATGACAATTTGAATATCCTTTTCATGGAATTCTTCCAAATAAGACATAAAAACACCAAGTCCTGCAGAGGAGATGTATTCTAATTGAGATCCATCAACTAGAATTTTCTTGGCACCTCTACTTATCATGTCCTGAATTGCCGCATCCAGATCAACAGAATTACTGGCATCTATTTCTCCGGAAAGCTGCAATACCATGTGATCTGTTTGATCGATATTTTCAATCTTAAGCATGTCTAGATATACGCTAATTAATTATTTTAGTTTTCATTTGAATTTAACTACCATCAGGGAGTAATCATCATCAGCTATTCTATTTTTTCCTATAAATTTATAAACCTCCTGAATAATGGTATCCTGTATTTCCTTACTGTTCAAGTTTTTATTTTCATCCACTACAGTTTTTAACCTTTCATAGCCAAATTCCACTCCATTCCCATCTTTGGCTTCTACGATACCATCCGTGATCAGTACAAGGACATCTCCTGAACCAAATTGGAAAGTTTTCTCATGAACGTACTTTTCGTATAACTTGTTTCTTAATATTCCTAAACCCATTCCGTCAATACTCAGGTAGTATGTTTCCTGTTTTCGGTGATTGTAATACAATGTGGGACAATGTCCCGCTCTGCTATAGGTTATTTTTTTGGAATCCGTATTGATCAGGTAATATGCCGTGGTGATAAAGTGATTTTTTTCTAGACATTCACTTAATGCATTGTTGGCCAATATCATGAAATCCTTAGGGTTTGAATGTGTCTGAACCAAGCTATGGAAAACCCCCTTCATCTGAGACATATTGAAGGCTGCCGAGGTTCCTTTTCCGGACACATCTCCAATGATGAGCACAAAGGTATGGTCGTCAAGCTGTTTGGTTTCATAATAATCCCCACCTACTTCATCAGCCGCCGCCGAGAAAGCTGAAATTTCAAAACTTTCATCGTGGTGAAGTTTATCAGGCAGCAAACTTTCCTGTACCCTTTGGGCTATCTTTAGTTCTTCCTTATACCGTTCATTTTTGATGGCATCATTAAGCAATCTGTAATTTTCTACCGAAATACATGCCTGGCCGACAAAAGTGGAAATGATGTTCAGCATTTCTTTATTAAATCCATCTTTTACTTCCTTCACAAGTACGAGACGTCCGATTAATTCTTGGTTTACAAGTAATGGAGCAACCAAAGCTGACTTATAAAGGTTATGATTGATTTTAACTTGAAATACTTTTGATTCTTCCTCTTTTCTATAAGTATTGTTATGCTGAAGCGCCTTGCTATCAGCAATCAGTTCTTTTACCTGTCCAAGATTTTTTTTATCAATAAACCGTTCTTGAATTAAAGTGAGTTTTCCTTCTTTGTTGGAGGTTTCCAACCAACCCCCATCGGCATATGATGCACTCATGCTGGAGTCTATCAATATGTCCAACACTTGGTTTTCATTTTCGCCTGGCTTAATGGACTGGCTGAGTCGTTGAAAGTTTATGGCTTCTACAAGCTTTTGCTCAAATACAGATGAGGTTGGTAAATTAAAGAGGGTGACCAAAAAGCTGAATAGTGAATATATAAATACAAAAGCAAAAAGCCCTATCAGTAAGAGATTATCGGTAAGATTCACTGGAATCTGATCGGCATCACTATAAGACAATACTTGGAAAAAAAGGTAAGAGGAAGAAATTAAGATAATGGAAAAAAAGAGAATGGACTTCCATTTCTCTTTAAAAGTAAGGTAAGGAATCCATTTCAGATTGATGGCTAAGGAAATGGAGAATATATTGAGAAAGACTAAGCCAAATAGAAAGCTATAATCTAAGGTATTTTGGTTAAAGAAAACAAAAAACATACTTATCAAGAGCAGAATCTCAAAAGCTTGCCATTGCTGTACAACCTTTTTTGTTTTCTGGTATAAAATCAGTCTTTTCCAAAGTAGGGTGCAAGAGATCAGAAAAAGACTGGTCATGGCAAAATTGATGTGATAAAAAAAGTTTCTCAATAGAGGGTCCAATGCCAATCTGGAATCTCCTAAGATTCCATAAAATCCGCGGATTAAAAGTGAAATGCCCAAAGCCAATAAACCCGTAGAGGCACCTCTCCAAATCAGATTCAAGAATTCGTTTTTTTCATTTTTTGTTATGGAATAATTATAAAAAATGTAGACCATGATAAAAAACACTACCTGGAGAATATAAGAAACCTCGGGAACTACTCCAGATTCAATTTGGTTCATCATCCCAAAAATCCTGGTAATATCAACAAAAAGTAAAGCCAGCCATGCCAAAATGGCAATCAAGAAACTAACTTTTCCGATATTTGGACTTAAGAACTTGAGCATTGATCTGAAAGGATCACAATATTAACCAAACTAACTTAATTATTTTGGGTGTATACCTTAGACCATTTATAAAATTATGTTAAAATTCAATAAAAAGATGAAGCTATCTCATGCAATGAGTCCCGCACTTTTCCTAATTTTTCTTATTTCCTGCTCCTCTGCGGATATCAATAAACTGCTTCAAGGTGTTGGAGGGCAAGGCCCATTGACCCAGTCTGAGGTATCGCAAGGGCTTAAGGAGGCGCTGATACAAGGCATCAGTAAAGGAGCCGATCAAGCTGCTGAGACAGATGGTTTTTTTAGGAATGAACTGATCAAAATCCTTTTGCCAGAGGATGCCAGAAGGGTAGAGAATACTTTAAGACAGGTTGGTCTGGGCGCAGAGGTGGACAGGGCGCTTTTGGCTATCAATAGGGGTGCAGAACGGGCAGCTTTGGAGGCCAAGCCTATATTCATCCAAGCTATCAGGCAAATGACCATTCAAGATGCCTTTCAGGTTTTAAGGGGCGATGAGGATGCAGCGACCCAATTTCTCAGAAGGTCTACAGAAAGTCAGCTTATTGCACTCTTCCAGCCTAGAATCCAAGAGTCTTTGAACGAGGTGGGTGCAACAAGGTTTTATGGTGACATAGCCAATTCCTACAACAGTCTGCCCTTGGTGAATAGAAAGATTGACCCTGACTTGAACGCTTATGTTACAGAAAGGGCAATAGACGGTTTGTTTCAGTTAATAGCGATTGAGGAAAAAAATATTCGGGAAAATCCTCTTGATAGAACAACAGCTTTGATGAGGCGCGTTTTTTCAGCGCAGGATTAAATAAAAACGACCTCTTGGATTATACCTTTTCCAAATTGCTTTTCAATAAGGTTTAAAACTTTAGACCGGTTCATTGATAGTTCTTTTTTAAGGGCACCTGATGCTATTTTGACAAATAGTTTCTTTTCTTTCACAAAAAGTGAATCTGTACGGGAAGCTACCGTTTTACCCATGATCTCGGGCCATGCTTGGATGACTTGTCTTTCATCGAATTTATCTTTCAGTCTGTAAGCATTCAATAATTCTTCAAAAGCCTCCTGTAAGGGGGCCACTTCCTTTCTTCTTCCCGTGTGATCTTTGTATTTACCCATTTCTCAAAGATAGTATTTAAAGTCAGATAAAAAGTGAAGCAGCCACCGTATCTGCTAACAGTTTGCCTTTATCACTGAGTTTGACGGCATTTTCATGGATGGCTATCAATTTCAAATTTATTAGTTTTTTCAATTCCTCTTGATCCAGCTGTACCCCATATTCCATGTTTAATTTATCTAAATCACAGCCCCAAAGTGTTCTTAGGGAAGTGAGTATATATTCATTGACCAACTCTTCCTCCGACAGTTCATCTACTTGATATGGAAGTTTGCCTTCTCTTATGGACTTTATGTAAAGGGCATTGTTGGCAATATTATGACCTCTTTTTTTTCCATCAAAAGAATGTGCGCTCGGCCCAATTCCCAAGTAGGGCACTCCCAGCCAATAATTGGTATTGTGTAAGGCAAATTGCCCGGCTTTCCCAAAATTTGAAATTTCATATTGTATGTAGCCGGCCATTGTCATTTCCTTTTGTAGCAGCTCAAATTGTTCTGCAACAAAATCCTCAGAAGCTTCATTGAATTCTCCTTTTTTCAGCCAGTTACCAAATGCAGTTTTGGGCTCAATGGTCAGGGCATAACTGCTTATATGGCCTGGATCAAGTATAAGGGCCTGTTCCAAATCTTTTTCCCAAATGCTGTGAGTTTCATTGGGGAAGCCATAGATCAAATCTATGGAAAGCTTTTCGAAACCCGCATCTTTTGCCAAATCAATAGCATTTAACGACTCCTTTTGATTATGCGCCCTATTGTAGAATTTCAATACCCCTTCATCAAAACTTTGAATACCTATACTCAACCGGTCTACACCCAAGCTTTTAATGTTTTTAAGTTTGTTTGGCTGCAAATCATCTGGATTGGCCTCTAGGGTAAATTCTTTTAAGTCTAAATTGTAATGTTTATAGAGTGTGTTGATTATGGAGGCCAGTTCTTTTTCATTTAAGAGGGAAGGAGTCCCTCCTCCAAAGTAAATGGTCTCTACAGGATCGGTGATTGACAGAAAATCTTTTCTTTTTTCAAGCTCCAACAGGATCATTTCGACCATGACAGCTTTATTCTGAATCTGGGTGCTGAAATGGAAATCGCAATAATGGCAAGCTTGCTTACAGAAAGGTATGTGGATGTAGATACCGGACAAATTGATTACTTTTGAGTTCAAAGATACACCTAAACCACTTAGCTTCCATTGAAAAAAAGTTTCATTTATTTTTTGTTGCTTTGTCAATACTGCCTGAGTCCATTGAAAGCACAGCAGGATACGTGGCTGAAATATGAAATCAAGGGAGATTTTTCCAAGCAGGGGGAGTTTAAATACACAGATTCCTTACAATTGGAGCAATTTAAAAGGGAAACCTTGGCAGAATTGCATCAATTGGGCTATTTAACTCCTGTACCTATAATAAAAGAACATGGGGATGGCCAGATTTTATGGATCATATTTACAGGAGGGAAGTTTGAGTGGTTAAAAATCAGGAGGGGAAATGTTGATCCTGTTTTTTTGATCAAATCGGGTATTGATCTCCGGCAATTTGAAAACCAGGCTGTAAACTATAAAGATGTTGCCCTCCTTTTTGAAAAAATTCTGAAAAATTCTGAAAATCAGGGGTATCCTTTTGCCGCTATACGCCTTGATTCTTTAAGAAGAGATCAAAACAGGTTTGAAGGCGCATTGGATTTGGATTTTGGTCCATTCATTACTTTTGATACTTTGAAGATTACTGGTGATTCCAGGACCAAACGCCAGTTTTTGGGCAATTTTCTCCAAATTAGGCCTGGAGAAGCATTTTCTCAGAAAAAAGTTGTAGATGGGATAAGACAGGTTCGGAATTTGCCTTATTTGAGATGGGCAGGAGAGCCAGAAATCAGTTTTCAAAATGAAGAGGCAACCTTATATTTGCCGGTAAATGATAGGAGGATTAACTCCATAGACGGCATTATTGGTTTTTTGCCCAATGAGTTACAAGGAGGTAGAATGCTAATCACAGGACAATTTGATCTTGCATTATACAATGTGGCTGGCAGAGGTAGAAACTATGAACTGCATTGGCAGCGCTTCAATGAATTTTCTCAGAGTCTTCACGTTTCTGCTTTGGAGCCATTGGTACTGGGATCAGGTATAGATATTAAGGCTTCATTTTCTTTGTTAAAAGAAGATACGACATTCCTAACCAGAGATTTCAAATTGGATTTTGGGTACAGAATAGGCTCCAATACGTATTTAAGTCTTTTTTCTCGAAGGCAGGCAGGAGACCTATTGGATGTATCGGGTTTGGGTGAATTAAATAGATTGCCGGCAGTAGGGGATTTTAGGTTCAACAGCTATGGTGCAGGTTTTGAACAGTCTTGGTTGGATGACCGCTTCTTTCCAAGGAGAGGGGGGCTGGCCAATTTTGAATTTTCTATCGGCAATAAAAGTATTTTGATCAATACAGCTATTCCGGTTGAGTTATACCAAGGGCTCGATTTGAGAAGTTTACAATATTATTTTACGGGAATTTTTGAAAAACACTTCTATTGGAATTCAAGGTGGGGATTATTTTCGAGGCTTTCTGGAGGTGTAATGGAAAACCCTAACCTTTTTGTCAATGATCTTTTCCGAATAGGGGGATTAAGGACTATTAGGGGGTTCAATGAAAACTTCTTTTTTGCCAATAATTTTATATTCCTTAATGTAGAACCAAGGTATTATTTTGATACCTACTCTTATTTTATGATTTTTGCGGACGTAGGAAGACTTGACAATAAGGTTCAGAGTCTTCCGACGGATTTCCCATATGCTGCTGGT
>NZ_SLAP01000241.1 GCF_007126775.1 Cecembia sp.
AAAAATTTTGCAAAAGGATCCGGCATAGGACTCACATTGGTCAAGAAAATTGTAGACATGCACTTAGGGGAAATCAAAGTAACTTCTGATGTAATAAAAGGAAGCATTTTTGAAGTTTTTTTACCAAAAAGCTAAAAGTTCTAATAAAATTCTAATTTTTTTCTAAGATAGCTCTAACAAGGATTATGCTTTCAACTTCGGACTTTTGTAATGCCAAATGATTGGATAATTTGTTGCCGATGCTTTTGAATTATTGGCACCAATAACTGCTCCTTAAACATCAAATTTGGCAATAGAAAACAAAAACCAACTGAAGTTTGAAAGGTGTGCCATCATGAAAAAACTGCTGATTTTTACCTGTATGCTTTTAAATAGCGGGTTTGATGTCATAGGACAAGATACATTTAGCATACTACATCATAAAAACACCAATCGCTTAAACATTCTTGACACAATTTCCCTTCCTTTTGAAATTTCCAAAGAAAAGCAGCTTTCCAAAGAAGATATTCTCAATAAAAAAGAGGGGTTTTTCATTACTGGACTTCCCCGTTTTGAATTTGATCCCATCCGGGGTTTTGGAGTAGGGGGGAATGTGTTTTTATTCCAAAACAAAACAGAGGAAGATCCCTTCTTTTACTACACCCCTTATAGATACAGTGTAAATACCGAGTTCTTCGTGTTTGAAAACGGAAGGATCAAAGCGGCAGTCAATTTGGACGTACCTTATGTCTTCGGTTCCAAATGGAGATTGCGGGTGGATGCCGTATTATGGGAAGATCCCAATGCCCAGTATTGGGGAATAGGCCGAGAGTCCCTCAACAGGTTGCAGTTTACCGATAAATCTGAAGGTGCTGACGGTCCTATTCGGCAGTTTAACAGGGTCGCTGCCTATGAAAACAACCTCAGGATTGCCGTGCCAGGTAATGGAGGAAGGTTGCATACCGATACCCACTTCAATCAATTTATCCAGAAGGAAAAACTATTCAACTTTTTGGGAGAACGGGTAGAAATGGGCGGCAAATTGAGGATCATGTTTGGCTATGAAATGCTCTTTACGGCTTTCGAGGACTACACGGGCAGGATTGCAGAAGAAGCCTTTTTGGCAAATGGTACAGCGGTAGAAGCCATACAGCGACCTACACTTGCCAATATTCAGAAAAATGATGGGACTTGGGAAAGGTTTAATCTGGCAGGCTTTCAAGACAGATTCCAGTTTACAAGCATGCTTGCAGGTGCCTTAATTTATGACACCAGAGACTTGGAGCCCGATCCAAGTAAGGGAGTTTTCCTCCAATATTCTCATGAGTATTCCGCACCTTGGATAGGTTCTGAGTTTAATTTCAACAAGTTCATGGTTCAGGGGCAGTTTATCCACACCTTCCATCGTTGGAAAAATGACAGGAATCGATTGACTTTTGCAGGATTGGCTGCCTTTGGCCATATTTGGGGTCCTAAAATCAACTTCATTGAAATGTGGGATTTATCATCCCAGGCAGAGGCCGGAGGGATCCTGGTGTTGGGAGGGGGAAGATCCCTAAGGGGTTATAGAGAGGCACGTTTCTTAGCTCCTACGGTTGGCCTTGTCAATCTGGAGATGCGGGCAAGGTTGCATGATTTCAATGCCTTAAACCAGCATTTCGCTTTAGGCATTACGCCATTTTATGATTTTGGAACGGTGTGGGAAGGAATGAGTGATGTACAGCTCAACAACTTTAGGGGAGCCCCAGGAATTGGTGGGCGAATCGCCTGGAACCAATCCACCATCCTCCGCCTTGACTATGCACAAAGTAGAGAAGGCGGTCAGTTCTTCTTTGGTTTTGGCCATATTTTCTAAAAGCATTCCTACACAGGATTGATCTGTATAGTAAAAACAGCTATTTTGTGTTCATATAAATCAAAAAAGCTGTTTTCTTATTTTTAAGCAATCTGGGTGGCTTTTCATATTGGTCATATCACTCAGTTTCTCATGTGCTGGGAAAACTTAACATTAAATTTTTTAGAGGCAATCCCTTATTCACTAAATTTAATCCCATAATCGTATGCCTATATGTCCCATCATTTCGATTACATCGATGAGCAATTGCAATTTCTTGAAAAAGACATGGAACAAATCTTGGACTTGAAAAGCAATAGCTGGCAATTTTTAGAAACAGACCAAAGGGAATCTGCCCAAAACTTTATTAGATACCTTACCTTAAGAAGTAAGGATATCCGTAATCTTCAAGATATGCTTCATGAAGAAGGCCTTTCTTCTTTGGCCAGTTCGGAAAGCCACATTCTAAGACAAATCCAAAATATCCGACAAAGATTAGGGCATGTTTATCCCGTTAATAAACTGGATGTTTGTTCCCAATCCTCAGGCAGGGATAAGCTTTTTCGCAGAAGCAACCAATTATTTGGTAAAAAAACAGAAAAAGGGGCTCCCCATCTCATGGTTACTTTTGATATGGATTTTGCTTCGGACTTGGAGAAGGTAAAAAGGCTATTGCAAAAAGGAATGGGTATCGCCAGAATCAACTGTGCACATGATACGGCGGAGGTTTGGCAAAACATGATCAAACAAATAAAAAAAGCCTGTAAAGAAACCACTTTGGACTGCAAGATTTATATGGATCTGGCAGGTCCAAAGATCAGAACAAAATTGCTCGACAAGGGAAGAGAAAAAGGCAAAACAAAAATACAGGAAGGGAATTTAATCTGGATGGCTGAGGAGAAAAAGCATGTGGATAAAAAAGGGGTATGGATCAGCCCCGGTGAAAAAGGAATTATCAACAGCTTATTGAAAGGCGACCGGGTATATATAGACGATGGGATGATCCGCTGCGTGGTGGAAAATCTGGAAAGGAATAAAGTTGGGCTAAGGGTTCAACGGGTGTCAACAAAGAAAAACTTTATCAAAGACGGAAAGGGAATCAACTTTCCGGACAGTAGCCTGAATGTGCCCTCATTGACTGATTATGACAAAAGCTGCCTTCCTTTTATTTGTAAGCATGCTGATTTGATAGGGTATTCCTTTGTAAGATCAGCAAAAGATGTAGAAGAATTAAGAAAATACCTCTTTCAGATTAGCCCTACTTATCCACATCTCATTTTAAAAATTGAAACGCGGGAAGCCGTGGATAAACTGCCAGAGCTTTTGCTTGAAGCCTTAAAAGAACCTGCAGCAGGGGTAATGATTGCAAGAGGAGATTTGGCTGTAGAGATCGGTTTTGAAAGGTTAAGTGAAATTCAGGAAGAAATCCTGTGGATTTGTGAAGCAGCACACCTTCCCGTCATCTGGGCCACACAGGTTTTGGAAAGCCTGCATAAGTTTGGATTGGCCACCCGCTCCGAAATTACCGATGCCACCCATGCTGGTATGGCGGAATGCATCATGATCAACAAAGGACCATACACAGAAAAAGTTCTGGATTTCTTAAGGGACATTCTCAAGAGAAGATCTACGCACCGTATCAAAAAACGCTTTGTTTTTAGACCCTTGAAAATTGCAGAAAGGTTTATTAACAGTTAAATTGTAGGTATGAAATATGCCTTTTTCGTTTTTCTTTTCCTGGCTGTATTGACTTTTTCTTGGATGCGGATCCATCAGTATCAGTTTGAACAAGCCTCTGGATACAGTTTCAATATCATGGATTTTGAATTGCCAGGCTCTGTGGATAACTTCAATACGTTATTGAAAGCCTGGAGCATTGAGGATGAAAAAGCGTTTGTTCTCAAACAATTATGGATAGATTATTTTTTCATGTCCACTTTATTTCCCGCATTGTTTATCCTTTGTGTCTGGGCCAGAAAAATGGTGATTGAAAGGGAAAAATTATTGGATCATAAGGGGCGTTACCAAGGGATAAAAGTGATCTTGTCCACTTTGGCAGTCCTGCAACTATTGGCTTGGATTTTTGATATTGTTGAAAACGTCAGATTAACCAATTGGATCAATCAAGGCTACGCGGATAGCCTATTTCTCTTCGAGGAAATGGTCCGATTGAAATTCTTTTTTGCTATAGCCGGTGCGGTAACCGCTCTGTCCATCATTGCTTTTACCAGATTCCGCAAAAATTAATCTTTACCATAAGGAATAAGGCTAAGCAGTTGACGCGCAGCCTCAATCATTTCTTCTTCTCTTCTTTCTTTGTTGATTTCAATCCAGGGAGCATGTTCTGTATGGGTCTGAGATATCATTTTTTCCTTGTAATTTTTATATTCTGCCCACAATTCCTTGGAATGCTCATCGAAAGGTGTCATTTTCCACTTTGTCAATGGGCTTTTTTTTACTTCTTTAAGTCTCCTGGAATGCTCTTTTCTACTGATATTGAAATAAAATTTGATCAAGGTTATTCCTGAATCGGTCAGCATTTTCTCGAAAGCATTAACCTGCTCCATAAACATCTCATATTCTTTTTGAGTACAAAGTCCATGAACCGGCTCTATAACTGCCCTGTTATACCAACTCCTGTCCCAAAACACCATTTCACCTTCTTGGGGCAACTTTTCCACAAACTTTTTGAAATACCATTCTCCATTGGTTTTTTGGGAGCGATGGGGAAGATTGACCTCCACACGATAATGTCTTGGGTTATTATGGGATAGAATTTTCCGGATAATGCCAGATTTTTCTGAAGGATCTCCACCATGAAAAAGTAACATCACCTTCATATTATTGGCAATTATCCACAATTGCATTTTCACTAACTCGGCTTGGATTTCTCTGAGAGTTAATTCGTAACGGGTTGCCGTCAGGGCTTCCTTGAGATCAACCTTTTTATGGGCCAACAAATGCTTAAGACCTATTTTGGAATTCAGCATTTTTAAGTCTTCTTCGTTAAGTTCCATATTATAATTCCAAGCTTTTGGGTTGACGGAAATATTTATAAACGACATTGGGGTCAATTAACAATTCAGCTCCAGATACACCTTTATCCTCATAATCAAATTGAGACAACACATACCTGAGACTTTCCAGTCTTGCAGTATGTTTATCATTGGTATCAACAACTATCCATGGACAATAGGCTGTGTGAGAGCCTGAAAACATTTTTTCTTTGAAATGGGTATTTTCATCCCAGAGTTCTTGGGATTTCATATCTACTGGACTAAATTTCCATTCCTTCAATGGATTGTTTTTTCGGTCATCAAAACGCTTCTTTTGTTCATCCTTGGTAATATCGAACCAAAATTTGATGATTTTAATACCATCCTCAAGAAGCATATGTTCGAAGTGGTTAACCTGGGCCATGAATGTTTTGTATTGATCTTTGGTGCAGAAACCCATTACAGGTTCTACCACGGCCCTATTGTACCAGCTTCTATCAAAAAAATTGATTTCTCCTCTATTTGGCAATGCTTCAATATACCTTTGAAAATACCACTGCCCACGTTCTATGTCTGTAGGTTTGGTCAAAGCTACCACCCCTGAAGTATGGGGATTCAGATGCTCAACAAATCTTTTGATGGATCCCCCTTTTCCGGCCGCATCCCTTCCCTCAAATAGGATTGCTACCCTAAGGCTGTTTTTTTCAATATGCTGTTGTAAATAAGCGAGTTCAGTCTGTAAGAGCAACAACTCCTCCTCATATTGCGTACGCCTGAGAGTTTTTTTGAGCTTAATTCCTCTGTTTTTTGAAATTTTAACGAGCTCTTTTCTGGTAAGGGATTGATTAAGGTCTTCTTGTGTTAACATTCACCATTTCAAGTAGGGTACAACAAATTGATCCAATCAAGATACAAAAAATCAGCATCAAATTATACATGCCTTAAATGAAGCGAATATTAATCCTCTTTCAAAACCCTCACCTTCCCACTTTCCATATCGTAAATTGCACCTACTACCCGTAATTTTTTTTCTTCGATAAGCTTATTAACAATAGGAAGGCTATTTTTAATTGCATGCACGCCATGAAGCACATTAGCCTCAATGGCTTTTTCATAAAAATTGGGAATATCTCTTGGCAAAGCCTTCTCTTCTTCTTCCGCATCTATGAAATCAATGATTTTTTGGATGTACTCGGAGTAATGATGAGAGTGGTCATGGTCATGATCCACAAAGGCTCCTATTGCCCCACAATTGGTATGGCCCAAAATAATCACCAAGGGAACTTCGAGATGCCCAATTGCATATTCCAAACTACCGATTTCATAATCTCCAACAATGTTACCTGCATTTCGGATGACAAAGAGATCACCGAGACCTTGGTCAAAAACCAACTCAGGAGGAACACGGGAATCCGAACAGCTCACAATGGCGGCAACAGGATGCTGTCCCTTATTCAATTCTCTTAACCTATCCAAAGTCTGATCAGGATGAATAGGATGGTCCTCTGCGAAACGTAGGTTACCTTGCATCAACACATCCAATAAATTTTCCTTCGGGATCTCTTCCAAATGCTGGTCTACTGCCCTTGGTTTGCAAGAAAACAAACTCCATATCAATATCCCAGTCAATAAACCTAAGCGTAACATATTATTGGATTTTATAGATACCAAATTTCGGGTTTGAGACTAGAAAAAATTGTATCAATAGTCACCCAAATACAAGAATCTTGTATTTCGAAAAAAATTTGTTGATATACGCTTCAATTCTGAAACTTAATGTAGGTTTTTTGAGTAAAAAAGCTGTGCAATTAAGATTTATTAGCAACAAAGTTGCATTATTGACTGGAAATATCTTTTTTTGAATTGTGATAAATAAAATCCGACATAGCAAAGCCTTAGCTTTAACACCATTTTTAGTTTGGTGCATGGTGCTATGGAATGGTCTGAGCAACAGACATTATCACATCGATGCAAATGGGCAGGTAATCAGCCACGCCCACCCTGTCCAACAAGGTGAGGAAGATCATCAGCACAGTGAAGAGGA
>NZ_SLAP01000225.1 GCF_007126775.1 Cecembia sp.
GTACTTGGTACACTATATCAATAAGCCCTTACGGTCTTTCCCTCCATAAAATTAACAAATGCCCTATTAACGACCCGCATCCCGCCAGCAGTGGGGTAATCTCCGGTAAAATACCAATCACCAAGGTGCTCTGGAATACATT
Organism: Cecembia sp.; assembly: GCF_007126775.1. Lineage (GTDB taxonomy): Bacteria > Bacteroidota > Bacteroidia > Cytophagales > Cyclobacteriaceae > Cecembia. The sequence goes on from NZ_SLAP01000225.1 coordinate 143, forward strand.
TATGCAGGTTTTCAACAGTTTGATAGATCACCTTCACTTCTGCTTTGATTTCAGGAGTGGTGATAATCTCAGCAATCTTATCTGAAATTTCCTGATCTGTAAAAGGGGCATACAATTCTTTGACATAATTATCCGTAAGGATCTGCCTGCTGGTACACTTTTCATAGATTTCTTCCAAAAGATAGGACATCCCTTTTTCTTTCAACAACTCCAAGGTGGCTCTAAAGGCAATGAATTCCCTCATTTTGGACATGTCTATTCCATAGCAATCCGGAAAGCGAATCTGAGGTGCAGAAGAAACAATCACTATACGCTTGGGATTCAATTTATCCAGAGTCGTTAGAATACTTTTTTCCAACGTGGTTCCTCTAACAATACTGTCATCAATAACCACCAAGGTATCTATATCCGATCTTACGACTTCATAGGTAGTATCATAGACATTGGCAACCATTGCATCCCTATCAGAATCATTGGTAATAAAAGTCCTTAATTTGACATCCTTGCTGACCAATTTTTCTACTCTAGGTCTAAAACTCAAGAGGTTTTCCAGATCTTCCAAATGAGGTTTCCCTTCCAGCAACACTTCTTTTCTTTTGGCTGCCAAATAATCTTCCAGGCCTTCAATCATACCCAAAAAGGCAGTTTCCGCCGTATTGGGTATATAAGAAAATACAGTGTTTTTCAAGTCAAAATCAATTGCTTGAAGGATTTGTGGCAACAAAGCCCTGCCAAGCATTTTGCGCTCTCTGTAAATACCCGGATCAGTACCTCTGGAAAAATATATCCTTTCGAAACTGCAGGATTTTTTTTCCCTTGCAGGCAGAATCTCGTGCTCCGCATAAGAACCATCCTTATTGATGACCAAAGCATGGCCTGGTTGTATTTCCTTTATTTCCTGATAATCTATATTGAAAGCTGATTTTATAGCCGGCTTTTCAGAAGCCACTACTACAATTTCCTCATCAGCATAATAATATGCCGGACGTATACCGGAAGGATCTCTAACCACAAAACTTGAACCATTTCCTATCAAACCAGCCATGGTATATCCCCCATCAAAATCCCTACAGGATCTTCTCAGTATTCTGGCTACATCCAACTCTTCTTCAATCACAGCAGTTATCTGCTCATTAGAATACTCATGCTTGTATTTGTCAAAAATCCGCTGGTTTTCTTCATCTAAAAAATGACCCACTTTTTCCATTACGGTAACGGTGTCGGTCTTTTCTTTAGGGTGCTGTCCCAATTCTACCAATCTGCCAAAAAGTTCTTCCACGTTGGTCATATTGAAATTCCCGGCCATAACAAGATTTCTACTTCTCCAATTGTTTTGCTTCAGAAATGGATGGCAAGTCTCGATACTGTTTTCTCCATGCGTACCATATCGTAGATGTCCAAGCCAGACTTCACCCGAAAAAGCAATATTTTCTTTAAGCCAGGCGGCATTTAGAACACCTTTTTCTCCACCTTGTTTTTTGGCTTTTTTGAACTTCTTCTGAATTTTGTCAAAAATAAAATTGACAGCTTGAGGTTCAATAGAACGGTACCTGCTGATATATCTGGTTCCTGGTTTGGTATTGATCTTAATATTGGCCAGTCCTGCACCATCCTGACCTCTATTGATCTGCTTTTGCATGAGAACATAAAGCCTATTGGGAATATAAAGTGGGGAGCCATATTTGTCAATGTAGTATTGAGGATCTTTTCGAAGCCTTAGCATCGCAATACCACATTCATGTTTGATCTGTTCACTCATGAGATTTGGGCTGATATAAACTGATCTTGCAAAGTTAGCTCTTTTTTAGAAGTTTATGGAAGTATATGAAATTTGGTTAACATTTAATTTCAAACCCTATCAAAGCTCCAAAGAGCGGCATGGCAATTTAGCTTAAAACTGCAGTATTTGTTTGAACCCCATGCTCCTCCCTACATTTAGAAATTGATCAAACTGTCCTGAAATCAAGGAAAGGCATCCATTCCTCGGCATGACGCTCTGCATATTCGGCAATAAAAAATGCCAAAGTGGGCCTGAATGGTTCATTCATTAACTTTAGACCAGCTTGCTCAGGAGTTTTATCCCCTTTGTAAACATTACATCGGTTACAGGCCGTTATCAGATTGGTCCAATTGGTCTTTCCTCCTTTTGATTTGGGAATAATATGATCTATAGTGAGATTTTTGACAGCACCACAATACTGACATTGCTGACCATCTCTTCTAAAAATATTGGCTCTGTTTAAAATTACCCCTTTGTAGGGTATATTTTTATATTCATTGAGCCGTATGACTGCAGGATATCGGAACTCTCTACTGACAGTCCTTACGATTAAGGTCTCATAATAACTGAGACAATTGACTTTTTCTAAAATGGACAAAACAAGTGCTTTCTGAACCGTTACTATTGCAATCGGAGAGTGGTCAAGGTTTAAAACTAAAACACGTTTATCCATAATCCACTAATTTAAATGTTTGATTTGAAAAACCTGTTGTTCTATTGATTTGTTTTTAAAATTGCATCCTATCCAGCTCTCTTTTTATATCTTTAGTCTTAATATCCTGTCTTTTATCATGTAGTTTTTTACCTCTACCCAAAGCAATTTCCACCTTGGCCAATCCTTTATCATTGATAAAAATCCGAACCGGAATAATAGAAAGTCCTTTTTCTTCAAACTTTGACTCCAATTTATCCAGCTCCTTCTTACTCAAAAGCAATTTTCTTTCCCTGACTGCATCGTGATTGTAATTGGCCGCCATGGAATATGGAGCGATATGCATTTGTTTGATAAATAATTCTCCCTTTTTGAAGTAACAATATGCCTCCGTCAGGGAAACCTTACCTTCTCTAATAGATTTGATCTCAGTACCTTTTAATACAATACCTGCTACAAAAGTATCAATGAATTCAAATTCGAAACTTGCTTTCTTGTTTCTTATATTGATGATTTTTTCAAATTTCTTCTTATCGTTCCCCATTGATTTTTGCTCAATTCAATTTTTCTATACCTTAATGAACACGTGAAATTTTTTTTTTTTTTTTTTTTTTTCCTTCCGAAATTACTTGGTACATTCCGAAACTCCAATCTCCCACTTCCCTAAAGCTTCATTCTGGCTTCAGGTACCACATCCAATCCACAAAACTCCCCCTTTAGGAATTTGAAATGTCCTGCCATAGCAATCATGGCCGCATTATCAGTACAAAACTCAAATTTGGGGACATAGGTTCTCCAATTGGATTGCTTTGCTGTTTGTTCCAGGGCTTCTCTTAAGCCAGAGTTTGCGGAAACTCCTCCGGCGATAGCGATTTCCTGAATACCATGGATTTCTGCTGCTTTCTTAAGTTTTTGCATCAGGGTTTTTACCAAGGTATACTGAACAGAAGCGCATATATCCGAAAGGTTTTCGGCTATAAAATCAGGATTTTGTTTGATCCTATCCCTTAAAAAATACAAAACTGCAGTTTTGATCCCGGAAAAAGAAAAATCTAAAGCATGAATATCAGATATGGGAAATTCAAAAGCATTGGGATTTCCTTTTTGGGCATATTTATCAATCAGCGGTCCACCGGGATAAGGTAAACCCAGCAATTTAGCCGTCTTATCAAAAGCCTCCCCTACTGCATCATCTGTTGTTTCTCCAATAATTTCCATATCCAAGTAATCCTTCACTAAAACCAGCTGTGTATGTCCTCCGCTAACAGTCAGACAAATAAATGGAAATTTGGGATGTGGTTCTTCAATAAAATGTGCCAAAATATGGGCTTGCATATGGTTCACTTCAATTAAGGGAATTCCCAAAGTGTATGCAAATGACTTGGCAAAGGACACCCCCACCATCAAGGAACCCATCAAGCCTGGGCCTTTGGTGAAGGCGACAGCAGACAATTCGCGCTTAGAAACACCAGAGCCTTTAAGTGCTGAATCAACTACAGGGATCAAATGCTGTTGATGCGCGCGTGAAGCCAGCTCAGGAACTACGCCACCATATTTTTCGTGTACTGATTGCGTGGCGATTATATTATTAAGTATTTTGCCATCAGAAATTACCGATGCTGACGTTTCATCACAGGATGACTCTATTGCCAGTATATTGATCTTCATTACGCTTACCCCTTGGAAAAGAACCCGAAAGTTACGGAAAATTTACTGAAAGCCTTGAGGCTGAGCCTAAGGTTATTCCTTTTCCTGCTTATCAGCATCGTATTGTTGGCTACCTTATTGCAAATACCGGTTATACAGACCAAAGTAATTGCTTGGGCTACAACCTACATTTCCAACAATACGGGGTACAGTACTGGTATTTCCAAGGTAAGGATCAGGTGGTGGGATGCCATTTCCCTGAATGATGTAATCATTTATGACCATCAGGACAGCTTGATGATTGACCTTGACGAGGTCTACATTGACTTTTCTTTACAGGGTATTTTTGACAGATCCAATCCCTCACTCGATCAAATCAAAATGCAAGGGGGGAATGTTAGGCTGATTTCTCATGATGACGAATTCCAAATGAACATCTCAGAATTCTTCAGACGCTTAAATGATTTGCTTCCTGGCAAAAAAGACCCTAACAAACCTGCTGGAAAATTCCGCGTTGATAATATATTTTTTGACGAAACATCTTTGGACATCTTAAATTATGCTTCAAGCCCAGTTGTGGGTGGCTTTGATTACAATAACCTCAAATTCAGGGATCTCATTGCAGATGCAGATAATTTTTTGACAGAGGGCCCTCAAATAAGTATGAAGTTGAACTACATGCGGGGAATAGAATCTACATCTGGAATGGTTTTCCAACAACTCAAAACCGATTTCACCTACACACCTAATTTCATAGAGTTCAATAATCTTTTTGTAAGGTCCAACCGGACTGAAATCAAAGATTACCTAAGGTTTGATTTTGATTCCACCAAATCCCTTTCAAATTTTACCGAAGAAGTTCGGATTACAGCAAATTTGGATGAATCTGCATTGGACATTCAGGACCTGAAGTTTTTTACGGATGCACTCCCTGATATTCAAGACAGGGTATTTCTCAGCGGTGAAATAAAAGGAACAGTTTCCAGCCTAAGCTCAGAGCAATTGCTGATAAGATTCGGTTTAAGAAGTGCCCTTTTCGGAAAATTCAAAATTGATGGTCTGCCCAATCTTGAAAAAACTTTTTTTGAAATGTCTCTGATGAATTCCATTCTGAACAGTACGGATCTATCGCCTTATGTGACTAAAGAAGCCCAATTTGAAATCAATAAATTCAGAGATATCCGCTTCGATACGGATTTTTCAGGTTATCTCCACTTTTTTACAGCTAATGGGAATTTCAGGACAGGTATAGGCAATATGATCGGCAGATTCAGTTATAGATCGGATGCCGGTGAACCTACTTATTCGGGAAGGGTAGAATTAAAAGACTTGGATATAGGTATTCTTTTGGAAGACCGGCAGAAATTTCAAAAAGTCAATTTAACGGGAAACATTAAAGGCACAGGATTTAACGTTTCCAGTGCTTTGCTTGAAATAGATGCGGACATAAAGAATGCCGGAGTAAACGGATACAACTACAAAAACATCAAAACTGACGCCACATATGGCCGGGATTTATTCAGTGGTAATCTGCAGGTCAATGATCCCAACCTTAAAGGGGAAGCAAAAGGTATCCTTGACCTTAGGGATGGAAAAGATTCCATCCGCTTAAACATTCAGCTTGATACTGCTTTCTTGCAATCGCTAGGGTTTATAGAAAAGGATGCTTTTGTCAGTGGGAAAATTGATATGGACACAAAAGGAATTACCTTAGATGATATTGAAGGGATAGCAAGATTCAGCGATATCACCCTGAGCTATGAAGGTAGAAATCTTTTTATAGACAACTTTTTTTTCCAATCCCTTTTTACAGATGATTCCAGGGTAATTTCCCTTAATTCTGATCTTTTGGTGGCAGGGATATCCGGAACTTTTGAAGTGGAACAACTTCTCCAGGATGTGGAAAGGCTTGGAAGGGACTATTGGGCAATCCTGACCAATGATGAAAAATTCCAACCGGATATAAAAGCGGGCATTACTGACCCTTATAATATTGATATCAATATGAATTTCATTGATATCAACCCGATCATTAACCTTTTTGAACCAAGGGCCTCCATATCAAAAAATATCTTGATTGAGGGGGCATTTTACCAAACTCCTGACAATACCATCCTCAATTTTTTTTCCAGTATAGATTCGATTTATTACAACGGTAACTTTCTTTTTGACACCAATCTGGACTTCAACACATCAAAAATGGCATCAGGAGATGATGTGCTGGCCTCTTTTTACATCTACTCCAAAAAACAAGTCCTCAATTCAGGCCTGAGCTTTAATAACCTGATGATGGAGGCCATTTGGGACCAAACCAAAATCGACTTCAGGTATGAACAGGACCAGTTGGAAACGGGTAGCTACGTAAGTGTTAAAAATGAAGTAACGGTCTATCCGGACCATACCACCATAATATTTGAGCCATCTGAATTAAAAATCCTGGAAAAAATCTGGCGTTTTGACCCGGACAATCAAATCTATATCACAGGAAAAAATATACTTTTTGACAATATCAAACTGTACAATGAAAACCAGTTCATTTCTGTAAACGGGAATATTTCGGATAATATCGATGAAATTTTGGCTTTGGAAATTCATGAATTGAATCTTGATTTTTTCAA
>NZ_SLAP01000106.1 GCF_007126775.1 Cecembia sp.
CAGAGCAATCAAAAACAGAAACTTCCCAAAGTATTTCATGCGCGTAGTATTTTTTTTTTGAAATATAGTTTTTATTGAACAAAAAAGACTGCAAAGGCCCTAAAAACCTAACGTAGGCAATCAAGTTTGCGATTTACACACTTTCTTTCTGACCTAAATATCAGATTACTATATTTGTGTTTCAAATAAAATCCTCTTTCAATGAAACCATTCTTCTTATCCATATTGCTTTTTGTATTGCTGCCATTGTATTCGATCGCCCAGGAACAGGTTACTAAAAAACCGAAGTTGGTGGTGGGCATCGTGGTAGATCAAATGCGACAGGAATATTTTTACAAATTTGAAGCACGCTATTCAGATGGCGGTTTTAAAAGACTGATGAAAGAAGGTTTTATGATGAAAAATGCCCATTATAATTACATACCAACCTATACAGGCCCAGGTCATGCCTCCATTTACACTGGGACCACGCCGGCGACACACGGCATAATTGCGAATAATTGGTATGTCAGGGATTTGGGAAGGATGATTTATTGTGCAGAAGACAGTACAGTGACCGCAGTGGGAGGCTCAGCATCCAGTGGTAATATTTCACCAAGGAACATGTACACCACTACCATATCAGACGAATTACAATTTGCAAGCAATAAAAGAGCGAAAGCAGTGGGCATAGCTATCAAAGATCGGGGGGCGGCCCTTCCGGCAGGACATTTGGGCGATGCTTACTGGTTTGACAGCAAAACCGGAGAGTTTATGACCTCTACTTACTATTATGATGCATTACCAAAATGGGTCAAAGCATTCAATAAGAGAAAGTTGGCTGAAAAATACCTTTCAGGGAAATGGGAGCCCTTATTTCCTATCGAAACTTACATACAGAGCATTGCAGATGACAATCCTTTCGAAGGTCCCTTTATCGGGATGGAGACCACCGCGTTCCCATACGATCTTCCTGCATTGATGGAAAATAATGACAACTTTGGCCTAATTTCTACTACACCTTTTGGAAATACACTGACACTGGATATGGCTTATGCAGCTCTTGAAGGGGAACAATTGGGCAAAAGAGGTGAAACTGACCTTTTGGCCATCAGTTTTTCTTCCCCAGACTATATTGGGCATCGATTTGGCCCTACTTCAGTAGAACTTGAAGATAATTACCTGAGATTAGACAGAGAACTTGAAGCATTTTTTGATCACCTGGATAAGGAATATGGAAAAGATGAATACCTGGTGTTTTTGACAGCAGATCATGCTGTGGCAGACATTGTGGATTACATGTTAAGTGAAAATGTACCGGCAGGAAACTTCAATACCCGATTTATTCTTACCCAAATGAGGGGTTTCTGCATTGTAAGTTATGGAGAAGGAAACTGGATCAGTAGCTTTACCAATGAACAGGTTTTTATCAATCATGAGCTGGCCAAAGAAAAAGGAGTTGCAGTGGAACAGATTCAAAGAGAGCTAGCAGCATTCCTTCTACGATTTGATGGCATCAAGGAAGTGTATACCGCCACCGATATGCGGAGAATGGATTATGTAACTGGAAGGAAGCAACTGCTCCAAATGGGCTATAACCACAAGGCCTCGGGAGATTTATTGCTGATATTAGAACCTGCTTGGCTGAGCAGCTCCTGGAGAGGTACTACGCATGGTACAGGTTATACATATGACACCCATGTACCTATTATTTTTATGGGGTGGAACATTCCTCAGGGTGAAAGCTCCCGATATGCCACTGTAACAGATATTGCTCCTACACTTTCTATGTTGCTCAACATTCGCTTACCTAATGGCGCTACAGGCCAACCGATTTTAGAAATACTTCCATAAAAAAAGCCGGCATTAAAGCCGGTTTTTTTCTTTAATCCCTACTCTTTCCAACTCAAGGGATAGTCAGGATCCACAAAGTTTAATCCCTGTGTTGTTACAGATAATGGCTTAAATGTATCCAACATAACGGCATATTCATGGGTTTCTTTGGCGCCAATTGACTTTTCTACTGTCCCTGGATGCGGCCCATGCGGTAATCCTCCCATATGGATGGTAAATGACCCCCTATCGATTCCTTTTCTGCTCATGAATTCCCCCTCTGCATAATACAGAACCTCATCAGAATCAATGTTGCTGTGGTTATAAGGCGCGGGAATGGCCAAAGGATGGTAATCAAATAACCTAGGCACAAATGAACAGATCACAAATCCCCATGCCTGAAAAGTCTGATGTACCGGTGGTGGCTGATGGATACGCCCTGTAATGGGTTCAAAATCATGAATAGACATCGCATAAGGATATAAGAAACCGTCCCAACCTACGATATCCAAGGGACTGTGCCCATAAGTATAAGGATGCAACATACCTCCTTTTTTAATCTGAACCAGGAATTCTCCTTTTTCAGATTCAGTCACCAAGTCACCTGGAGGGCGAATATCCCTTTCACAATATGGGGAGTGTTCCAAGAGCTGTCCCAACTCATTCCTGTATCTTTTTACAGTCTCAATTGGCCCTTGGGATTCAATGACCAAAAGCCTCAAAGGCCCGGTTTCTTTCCACTCAAAGCGATAAATAGTAGTTCTGGGAATAACAATGTAATCACCTTTACGGACTTCTAATTTACCAAACTGGGAATACATCACGCCTTCTCCATCATGCACATAAATCAATTCATCCCCATCAGCATTTTTGAAGTAAAAATCCATTTTTCTGAGCTCGGGTGAACAAATGCCCATCATGACATCATTGTTCATCATCAGCATCTTTCTTGCACTCAGGTAGTCTTTTCCTGTAGTAGTCACTCCTGAGGTTTTCAAGTGGGTCTGCTTTAATCCGTACTCCTTTGCAGGTTCCCAGTTAAATGGAGTGGGTTTACCTATATCCAATACATTATTGGGATTATGGATATGATAAAGGTTGGAATAAATACCGGAAAAACCTTTAGAACTTACCAACTCCTCTTTGTAGAGGCTGCCGTCAGGCTGTCGGAATTGGGTATGTCTTTTAGGAGGAATATTACCTAATCTGAAATAGTATGCCATGCTTCTGTTATTTGGGTTTACGTCAACAAATTTAATGAATTGTCCCTGTCTTTATTACTAACTGGCCAAAAACGTCTTAGGTTACATGGGCAATTCCAATATCCAACTTTCCAATGGAGCCAAGTCAACCCTTAAACGACCTTTTCCATCTTCAATTTCAAGCTTTGTTTTATGCTTTCCATACAGCTTTTCTTCCAGGTCAAATGATCCCCCGGAGAGCTTCCAGACCAAAATTAGCTCATTAGGAATCTCTAATTCAAAACCAAAAGTATCCGTTGCATCAAAATTGCTTACTACCAAAAGGCGCTGCTGATCGGACCATCGTACATAAGAAAATACCTTGTCATTATACCATTCTGTATGCTGTCTGTTATGGCTGTGGATTTCCTGATACTCCCCCATCAATGCGGGGCTATTCAAGGTCAAATTCAGTAGTCTTCGGTAAAAATCCCTTAAGGCTTTTTCCTCTTCTGAGAGCTGCCCACCATCAAATTCAACACCGTTCATCCATTTTTGATGATTGGGTACACCGATATAATCAAATATCGAAGTCCGTGAAGGTTTACCAAATCCAGCATCTTCCTCTCCTGGCTCGCCAACTTCCTGGCCAAAATAGATCATCATAGGTCCCTGATCAATGGTGGAAGATATCACTGCCGCAGGCTTGGCTTTTTCCGCTTTCCCCGCGAATTCCGGGCTGGCAATCCTTTGCTCATCATGGTTTTCCAAAAAATGAAGCATGTGTCTACCAATATCCGCCAATCCAGCTTGAATGGGAATGATATTGTCCGTTGACCCCTTGCCCTGAATGATATTCTTGAGTGTATCATACAACTCGACTTTATCATAGAGGTAATCCATTTTGCCCAGGTGGATATAGTCCCGATAGGCCTTGGGGTTGTAAATTTCTGCCAATAAGAACGCTTCAGGGTTTTTCATTTTGATGGCCGAATTCATATAAGACCAAAACTCCACTGGAACCATTTCGGCCATATCATAACGGAAACCATCCACTCCCTTGTCTATCCAAAATAGTGCGATGTCTTTGAATTTTTTCCAGGAACTGGGAACCTCTTGATCCTTCCAATATTTATAATGCGATTGAAAATCTTCGCCTTCAAATTCAGCTGGCAATGCAGGAAAATCCTTGCTTCCATCTGGTTTGACGCCATAGTTCACTTTTACGGTTTCATACCAATCATAAAAATGCGGTTGTGGGTCTCTGCTTCCATTACCTGTCCATTTGGCTGGGTTTTCATCAAATTTTCCATCAGCCAATGGGTGTTGCTCTCCTCCTATAGGTTTATACCCATCTAAAGGGGCGGGTACCTTAAAAGGCTCTCCTGGGATATAATAAAAATTATTATCTCTTTGGTATTCTACAGAAGTATCGTCCTCAGCTCCAAAATCAAGGACTCCCATTGGATTATTTAAGCCTTCATACCTTCTGGCCACATGGTTGGGCACAATATCGATAACCACCTTCATCCCATGTTGATGGGTCCTGGCTATCAAAGCCTCAAACTCCTGCATTCTATTGGCGGGATCTACCGCTAGGTCCGGATTGACCTGGTAATAATCTTTTACTGCATAAGGCGAACCTGCACGTCCTTTTACTACATCCGGGTCATCATTGGAGATCCCATAGGCCGTGTAATCCCTGATGACGGCATGATGCGGAACCCCAGTGTACCAAATGTGGGTCACCCCCAGATCTCTTATTTCCTGAAGGGCTTTGTCCGTAAAATCATTGAATTTTCCGACACCATTTTCTTCCAAGGTTCCCCAGGGTTTATTGGTCGTGTTGGTGTTGCCAAAAAGACGGGGAAAGACTTGGTAAACGACAATTTTGTGTGGTTCTTCCATGGTTGGTTCTGGAGCGGTTGAATTATTGTCACAGCTGTAAAGCATGGATGCGCATACTGCCGATAATAAAAAGAGCAATTTTTTCATAGGTTAAATATAAAAAATGTTGCTGGGATAGAATATATAATGTTAGTTCTTGTATGAAATCCACCAATTCACATTTGTAGCTTTTAATATTCTTGCTTTACATTAGCTGTAAATTTTTTCCCTATTCCTAACAATAGACCGGCAATCCCCATAAAGACTAGGGCTAGTATACAAAAATTTGTAATTAACTGAGCAACGCTGATGACATTCAAATCCACAAATGGATAAGGATAAAATCCTGAAATCTGCCCATGAATTACAGTGTATACAAAATATACCAGCGGATAAATCAGCCAATAAGGGATTTGTTTCCATTCAACTGCTTTCTTGTCCTCAAAAAGCCCCCAAAATACTAAAGCCAATACAGGATTTAGAGAATGCAATAATTCATCAGTAAAGCGGGCTATTCCCTGCGGATTCCAAATACCCCTCAAGACAAACTGATACACCAATCCAACCACTAAAATATATACCGTGATGGCAGTCAATGTTCCGGGTTTTTTCCAGATTTTCCCACTGTCATGCAAATGCCCATGGACTTGAGAACTGAAATAAAGTGCCAATAGGGTATTGGTGAGGACAGTAAAATAGCTAAAAAACCGAAGTGTGGCAGTCCCAAGCGTAAATGGGGTGGATTCCAGCATTACCCAATACTGTATGGTAACTGCAGACCAAGTAATGAAGGCGAAGATATAAGCCAAGTTTTTTTTCATAAATCATGTAGTAGTCGGTAGACAAACACTGTAGAGCGCTTCAACAAATCTGGATACTCCTTCATGTTGATGGTCTCTGCAGGGGAATGGGCACCCGTACCCGAAGCGCCAATACCATCGATGCAATCCAGATATTCTGCTATATAAGATATATCTCCCGCACCTCTGGATCCTGGGTCGCCTGCCTTCACTTCACCAAATCCCAAATCCTGACTTACCCCATCCAAAACTTTGACCAAAGCCAAATTCCCCTCAGTAGGGGGCATGGATGGAATCCCATCTTTAAATTCAATGTCGGCTGTGGTTCCATTGAGGTTTGCAGCAACAATTTTTCTCATCTTCTCTCTGGCAGCTTCTTTTTGGGGCTCCCCCAAAAACCTTAAATCTCCCGTTACAAAAGCCTCTCTGGCAACAATATTGGTTTTACCTAAAGCCTTACCTTCCCCTGAAAGCTTATCGTAACTGATGTCTGAACCACCAATAAACTGTCCTGGATTAAAGGTAAGATATTGTTCACCTGCCAATTCTTCTCTAAACTGGTTCAATATTCTAACTGCCTCGTAAATGGCCCCATATCCAACCGTCTCTCTGAAAACAGCAGAGGAATGCACCTGCCTTCCACTGGTTTTTAAAGTCCAACCACTCGCTCCTCTTCTGGCCACAGTGGCAATATTGAATCCTTGGGCAGTTTCATATCCCAATGCAAAATCATGTTGTTTGGCCCTTTCCACAAAATCCAACCTACTGACCCAACTTGGGTCTCCTGCATTTTCTTCATCCCCTGTAAAATACACAGTAATGGTTTTATCCTCCAATAAACCCAATTCATCCAATGCTTTTAAAGTGGCAAATATCATCACATTACCCCCCTTCATATCATTCACTCCTTGTCCCTTAGCCGTATTTTCATCCACAAAGGTGAAGGGATAGAAGGGCATATCTTTTTCAAATACCGTATCCAAATGACCAATGAAAAATAGTTTCTTTCCACTATTTCCCTTTTTGGTGGCCACAAAATGCCCTGCCCTTCTCAAGGAATCCGGCAAAGTAATCCATTCTGTTTGAAAGCCTATTTTGACAAATTCCCTTTCAAAAACCCTTCCAACATCCCGTACTCCTTGCAGGTTGAAAGTCCCCGAATTGATATTGACCGTTTCCTCCAGCAAGGCCAATGTTGCTGTGTAGTTCTTATCAATCAGTTCTATTAATTTTTTCTCCGTATCACTAAGCTGCTGGGCAAATGCACTGGTGCTCAGACATATAAAGAATACAAGTAATTTGATTTTCATGATCAGCTATCATTTAAATTTTATTTTTAAGGAATTTAGCACTTTTTTTGAAGATGGAAATTGTATTGATTGCCTGACTTTCTTAAATATCAACCTAAATAGGCATAAACAAGAGGCAGTTTTGAGAGTTCAACATATAAATAATTTTCCAAATTTAAATTGCATAAAAAATAAGAAAACAAAATTCAGAGAATCCGTTACATAGTTATAAACTTAATTGAATCCATCCAAAGATGAAAAATAACGCATTAATCGTGCTTTTAATGGGGGTTTCCCTGGCTTTTTTGGCTTCTTGTTCGGGAGAAACAGAAAGTCTGACTATTCGTTCTCCCGAATTACGCTTGTCCGCAGAAGGACCACTTTTTGAGGGGGCGAACACCGCTACTGCATCTTGGGAATTTATACTGGCAGACCTAATCGGTGATACCGAAGAAGGAAAAGTGAGTATTAAAAATGCCAAACTCACTCAAGTGGAAATTTTATTACAAGAAAGAGAGGACTTACCCAATGTTGAAAAAATGGTCTTCGAGATGACCTCAAAAAACACCCCTATGACCAGAGTAGGTTTGTATGAAGGGAAGATTGAACCAGGAAAAACTTTTAAGCTGAGCTTGGCCGACAAACAGGAGAAACTTGCATCTGCATTTGAGGATGGAAAAATCACTTTTGTTGGAGATTTTGACCTTTTGGAAGAGGAATACTGGGAAGATATCCACTTCAGCTTAAATGCGATATTTGAATTGGAAATTAAAAAATAAACCTAAAATCATAAAATATGAGAAAGCTACTGTTAACCTTAGGATTCTGCCTGACGGCAATCTTTGTCTTTGCTCAAGATGCTGATGGTATTGTCGGTGTCTGGGAACCAGGACATGGGAAAGCAAGGGTGAAAATAGATAATATTGATGGCAAATATTATGGAAGGATTGTCTGGTTGAAAGAACCCAATGACCCTGAAACAGGAGAAGCCAAAACAGACGTCAATAACCCTGATAAAAGTATGGCGAATGTACCGCTTAGGGGATATAGAATCCTGAAAGACTTTGAATACAAGGGAAATGGAGAATGGGCAGAAGGCACCATTTATGACCCGGAAACAGGAAACACTTACAGTTCTGTGATTACTTGGAAGGACGAAAACACCTTGGATATCCGTGGGTATGTTGGCGTAAAAACGTTTGGCAGGTCTGATACTTGGAGAAGACTTAAGGTAAGGTAACTATTTGGTATTGATGAAAAAATCAACTTGGATTTTACTCCCGCTTCTATTCGTTTTTCCTCTTTTCAGCATTGCCCAAGATGAAGATGATGAGGATTGGAGCATGTATGATGATTTGGAACTTGTAGATGAAGGTGACATCAAGCGCTATGCGAAGCCTACGATTGTAGGTTTGAGCCCCACCCGATTTCTAAGTGTATCATTTGATATGCAAACACCTTACACCATGAACCTATCCGCAGCAAGGTTTCCAGTCAGTCAGGGTACCGGCTGGGGTGTAGATGAAGCTGCTCCTATCAGCGAATCAGGCAGGGTCAATTTTACAGGCGGCATGCGTTTTAATTCCAACATTCCCATCATCTCTAAAAGTAACCTGGTTTGGCAAAGTGGTTTGAACTACATGCGGGTGGGTTATAACATTACTGATATAGAAGCGGATGGAAATGCTTCGGGATTAACAAGCATTCTCAATGAAAATGGATTGAACAACCTCAATTGGACCAATACTTTTTTCGTTCCCATTAGCGAGGAAAACTTCTTTATTTTCCAAGGTTCTTTGGACATGAGCGGAGATTTTGGTTTTTCTCTACAACCCTTCAATACTATTCGCTGGAGCCTTGCGGCTGTGTATGCCAAGAGGGTAAGTGAAAGAAAGAGATGGGGTTTGGGACTGGCCAGAACATACAGGGTAGGTAATCTGAATTATGTGCCTGTAGTGATGTATGATGTTACGAGTGCAGATAGGAAATGGGGGACAGAAATCCTTTTTCCGGCAAGGGCACATGGACGATACAACTTTAGCAAAGATGCCTTATTGTTGTTTGGTTATGAACTGGAAGGCCAAAGTTACAGGATCAATGATTTTTCAGCGGGGAACAACAGTTATGAAATCAGAAGGGGCGAACTCCGTCCAAGGATAGAGCTGCAAAGAAAAATCTCAGGACCCTTCTGGGCACATTTTCAAGCAGGTTATAGGATGGATTGGACCTTCAATGCCGATGAACTTTCGGGCAGCCGGGAGTTTTTTAGGGGGTTCTTTGGAACACAGGATTATGGTATGGTCAATAATCTGACCAATACAGTATATTTCAACATAGGCATCAGTTTTGTGACCTTGTAACAAGTGCTATGCCCAATTAAAAAAGGCTGCTCACGAAATTGGGCAGCCTTTTTTTATGTAAATATTTTATTTTCAAGAATTTGATCTCTTCAAACTTCCGCCTAAATTGCAGTTTATAAAAAAAAAATATGAAAAAACTTGTTAGCTTTTACCTCACCATGTTATTGGTGGTTTCCCTAGGGGTCTTTACTTCCTGTGGGGAAAAAGATGAGCCTGTACTTTCTCCCATAATTGGAGTCTGGAACTATAGTGCGTTAGATGTGGATATTTTTATCAATGGACAACCAATGGTACAATTTTTTGAAGCTTTGGGTGCAACTTCCGAGGAAGCACAGCAGGCAGCTGATGAAATAAGGAATGATTTTTTTTCTAACGAAGATTTTGCAGGTACTGTTTTGGAATTTAAAGTTGATGATACTTACGAAATCAGGATTGACGGTCGGTTAGACGAATCCGGAACTTGGGAATTATTGAATGGAAATTCACTCTTGAGACTGACATCAGGGGAAGACGTTACGGATTTTGATGTAAGGCGATTGACAAATAATCAATTGACCATTTTCTTGGAAGAGGAAGAAAGTGAGGATTTCTTTGGAATCGGATTACCTGTATTGGTCAAACTTCAATTAGAACTGAGCTTTGTAAAATAAATCCTAAGGAATAAAACTTTTTATTCCACAGTAATATTTGTAAACCAGATAAAACGCAGCCCTGCTGCGTTTTTGTGTTCTGTGGCAAATTTTACTCCTTGAAATTCCTTTTCATTTTCCCAAGTAAAGGCATTGCCATCGGGACCATTCCCTCTCCTGAACACCCATTCTTTGATAAAGTAATTTTCATCCAGATAAAGATCATAGGCGTCACCGGGAGTATATCCGTCCTCATTATTATAAACTACAATCATTTTGGTAGAAATTTCCCCTGAAATGGGTGCCGGAACTGCCTCTTCTACAGAATAGGAATATCCCTCATCCCAAACCAATTGGAAAGGATACATCAACCAATATTTATCATTGATAAAGCCTTTATCAGCTGGAGGCATCTCATCGGCGTTTAAATCCAAACTGTAGGTATAACTCGTATCTGCATCTGCATAATAAACAGTACGTTCTTTGATATTCCATTTCCAGTCCCGTGTGACTACTTTTTCGGGCTCAACTTGGACATTCCAGGTGTAAGCAATGGATTTCAATGCTTCAAATTGGTCAAAACCATAGGCTTCCGCCACTTTCATAGGCAGAGAAGCTTCTTCAGTCTTGGTTCCACAAGAGAAAAGGACCAATAAGCCAATTAATAAGGAGAGAATTATTTGATTTTTCATGGATTGAGCGTTTAAAATATGAGGAAATTACAATTTGGTAATAATAAAAGCGTCTCTTTGGTCAAGTTTTGTTATTTGACCATTGATAAAACTTTCTGCGTTCGAGTACCCTATAGCATGGGCTTATCAAGGGAATCCATCTATTGGCAATTAATCCCCATCTAAATAGAAGAGATGGGTATATGCGTTTTTTATTTTTAGCTACCCCTTTCAGAATAAGTTCCGCTACCCTTTCCGAGGACTGTACAGGGTATGCTTTAGGGATATTTTTACCAGCTTTTTTAAAGAAATCAGTCTCCGTAGCGGCAGGGTATACCAGCGTAAGCCAATCCCCATCACCTTCTGCCCAAATACCTGCTGCCAATTGGTGGATAGCTGCTTTACTTGCGCTATAAACGGCATAGCCTGGCACAGCCCAATAAGATACAGCCGAAGCAGTAACTACCAATCGAAAGGCAATACCCTGTCTTTTTCTCAAGGCTCTCGCTGTCAGAAATGGTACCGTAACATTGATCCGGAAAATATCCTGAAGCTGCTCCTCCGAAACCTGATGCCATGATCCATAAGTCCCAAACCCTGCATTGGCAAAGTAAATATCCACCTTTTCCCATAACTCAAAGGCTCTATCCATGACTTTTTCCACCGCTCCATCTTCCAATAAATCTGCTTCTTGTATGGATATATTAGGATATAGATGCTGCAATTCCAACAAACCTTTGAAATGAATATCCACTGCCAAAAGCGAATTATCTTGGGACAGCCTATCAACCAGTGCCCTTCCAATTCCAGAGGCCGCCCCGGTAATTACGATATTTTTATCTTTGATGCTCATGGACCTGTTGTGCTATTGGAAAATGCATGGTAAAAGGATTGACCTTAAAACTAAGCAGTGGTTTGACCTGAGAGATATCAGGAAAACGATCTGAATCAACTCTGATTTTTTCTATTTTGGCCAATTTTGCCCAACCGGAACCTTTGGGGTCAGTATGAAATTCCTTGCCTCCCAAAAACTGTTGAAGCCTGATGGGCAGCAAGCGGGTGGTGGCTGGAAAAGGGATGCCTCTTGTCTTGATTTTACAGAACAAAATGGGTTTATCTTCCGGACCAATGCCAATGGTATCCACATTATCTCCCGAATGCCAAATCATAGGAACGGTTTCCTTTGGTATTCCCCAATTGTACCTTCCATTTTCGGTACTCGCCTCCGAATCCACAAATATATGAGAAATGGACTGCCTTTTTTGCAGCCCATATTTCCCCGGAATTATCAGAAGCTCCTTATAGGGTCCGACAGGCGACTCATGGTAATTGACCAACATGACAAATCCCAAACCTCCCCTGTAAACCTCAGATGAATTTAAATTCCACAATCCGCTTTTCTTTAACCAGTCTTTTTTGAAGTTAAACACCATAATGATGCCTTCACCATTTAATGTCCAAGGAGCAGGAAAATGAGGCTCAGGTTTAATTAAATTTACCACATTAAAGCTGTTTTCTTTTCGAAAATATATAATCAGTGGATGCTACCTCAATCCCTGCATCTTTGAGTTGAATGATCACCTGTCCCCGGTGGTAAGTACTGTGGTTGACTACATGAAACAAAATTTCCTGGATTGAATTGGTGAATTGATGACCTTGGTTATTTGTATATGGGACAATTAAAGAAAGGTCGGATTTACCTAACAAATACATGGACTTTTGAAATTCCTCATCGTTATAGTCCGTTAACTTTTGAGTGGAAGCAGGCTCCCAAAGTTCAAAGTGAACAGAACTGACTCCCTCTATTCGGTTATTCCAAATTTTTTGGGCCACAAGGATGTGATTGGCAGTAGCAAGACATTTCTCCGGAATCTTTACTCCGCTTCTTTCCATTATGGCAATCATCGTCTGATTACTATGATGGGTATAGGTCAATAAATCTCGAAATAGTGTTTTCATAAAAGCTATCAATAAGGAGATGGACTAATACTGGTCCACCCCCCATCAATGATCAGGTGTTGACCTGTGATGTGTTTGGCTTCGTCAGAAACCATAAACACTGCTGCCGAAGCAACATCCTTCACACTTGCCGGCCTTCCCATAGGGGTAATTGCAGACCAGGTTTTTTCATATTCGTTGTCCATCGCGGTTCTATTGGTCAGGGTAGCTCCAGGGGCAATCGTATTGACATTGATACCGTACGCTGACAGTTCAATAACAAGGTTCTTTGCCAACATTTCAATACCAGCTTTACTCATGGCATAGGCTGCCAAATGCTTATGGGCCTGATGTGCAGTCACTGAAGAAGTAAACAACAATGATCCCCCTGTACTTTGCTTTTTCATCAACTGCGCAGCGGATTGGGCGAGAAGGAAAGTCCCTCCCATATTGACACGCATCACCTCCATAAAATCCTGATGTTCATAATCCCAAAAATCACCAAATAAGGTTATTCCTGCATTGGCAATGGCAATATCCAGCCTCCCGAATTCATTTGCTGCAAACGCTGTCATTGCAAGGACATCTTTCTGATTCCCGGAATCTCCAGATATCCCCAGTACTTTGCCTTTAGCTGTTTTTAAGAGTGCCTTGACTGCATCCTCAGTCAGACTTTTCTCTATATCATTCACGATCACATGGTGACCTTTTGCAGAAAGCAACCTGGCCATTTCAAGGCCTATGCCCTGTCCGGCACCTGTAATTAAAGCTACTTTGGACGGTATATTCATCACTTTTTTAATGGGAATCTCTTTTTACTTCAGGGCCAGAAGCTCCCCTCAAAAAATCAAAATCAACACCTTCATGCGCCTGGGTAACATTTTGAATAAATAAATTTACATAGCCCCTATCGTAACCTAGAGCCAGGGGTTGGAAGGTTGCCCTTCTTTTTTCGAGTTCTTCCTCTGAAACCTCCAGGTTAAGAGAACGGTTGGGTACATCCAAAACGATCCAGTCCCCGTTTTGGACCAATGCCAGGTTGCCACCTACAGCAGACTCAGGGGAAACATGCAATACGACAGTTCCAAATCCCGTCCCACTCATTCTTCCATCTGAAATTCTTACCATATCTGATATTCCCTGTGCCAAAATTTTGGCCGGTAAAGCCATGTTACCTACTTCAGGCATCCCTGGATAACCTTTAGGTCCCACATTCTTCAGTACCAATACCGATTCCGGACTGACATCCAATTCGGGATCATCAATCCTTTTCTTATAATCATCTATGTCTTCAAATACCACAGCCTTTCCCCTGTGTTGCAAAAGAGCAGGTGTCGCTGCCGAGGGTTTTAATACCGCGCCAGCTGGACAAAGATTCCCTTTCAATACTGCAATACCAGACTCTGGCTTAAAAGGTTGATTCATGGTACCGATTACCTCTCTGTTATAGCATTCTGCCTGAGAAAAATTTTCTCCTAAAGTTTTTCCATTGACAGTAATGGCATCTTTATGTAGAATCCCGCTGATTTCCTTCATTACAGCAGGAAGTCCACCTGCATAAAATAGATCCTCCACAAAATGCTCTCCTGATGGCTGAATATTGGCAATCAAGGGGATATCGGTAGAAAATTTATCAAAATCTTCAATATCCAGATCTACCCCAATTCTCCCTGCTATGGCCAATAAATGGATGATGAAATTCGTAGATCCTCCCAAAGCAGCATTGACCATGATGGAATTTTCAAAGGCCTTTCTGGTCAAAATATCCGTCATTTTGAGATCTTCTTTGACCATCTCAACAATACGCATCCCTGCTAAGTGTGCCAATACTTTCCTTCTGGAATCAGCTGCTGGAATAGTGGCATTATCGGGAAGTGCCAACCCAAGTGATTCCACCATAGCTGCCATGGTAGAAGCAGTACCCATAGGTGCACAATGTCCTCTGGAACGGGACATAGCAGCTTCTGCTGCTACAAAATCTTCCTCGGATAACTCTCCTTTTTTATATTGCTCTGCAAAGCGCCAAACATCAGAAGTACCTATCTTTTTGCCTTTAAACCAGCCTGCCAACATCGGACCGCCAGATACTACCATTGTCGGCAAGTTCACACTTGCCGCTCCCATAACAAGTGAAGGTGTAGTCTTATCGCAACCGCAAAGCAAAATCACCCCATCCATGGGATTGGCCCGAATACTTTCCTCCACATCCATACTGGCCAGGTTCCTGAACAGCATGGCAGTAGGCTTGATCGAGCATTCTCCTAAAGACATCACAGGAAATTCCAATGGAAAACCACCTGCTTCCCAAACGCCTCTTTTAACGGCCTCTGCCAATTCCCTGAAATGGGCATTGCAGGGAGTCAACTCGGAATAGGTATTGCAAATTCCAATTACCGGTTTTTCTCCTTCAAACAAATGATGGGGTAGTCCTTGGTTTTTCATCCATGACCTGTAAATAAAACCGTCTTTGCCTTTACGGCCATACCATTCCTGGCTCCTTAACTTTTTTTCTTTCATAGCAATAGGTTTGATTGGGTTCAAAATTCGATCAGAATTTAGTAAATCTTTTGGGGAATAATGAATCAAAAAAGGAAAATGTGAAGGATGGCCTAAAATCCTTAGGAGACAATGGGATTATAGCTCAGAAATTGACCTCCACCCAATTGATTGTACTCCGGAACAAGTACAGGAAAAAATAAATCCAGTGATAAAGTAGATAATTTCCTAACTTTAAAACATTAATCTCAAATGAATTGGGCTTCATAAAAAGTTTTATCATTACAGATCAAAAAGACCTGGCACATGTTTGTTTTAGACAAAGAAAACAGTATCGCTCTTCAATTTCTTTCAGAAATCAGGGATATTCATATCCAGCATGACCGATTAAGATTTAGGAAAAATTTGGAACGCCTTGGAGAAATCATGGCATATGAAATTTCCAAAAGTCTGGATTACAAGGAATCTTCTGTACAAACACCACTGGATAAAACCCAATCCTACAAACTGAAAGAAAATCCGGTACTTATAAGTGTACTCAGGGCTGCTGTACCATTTTATATGGGTTTCTTAAACTATTTTGATCAAGCTGACAGCGGTTTTGTAGGGGCTTACAGAAAGGCAGAAAAATCCGGTGACAAAGAGGTGGAAATTGATTTCCTTTACCAGGCTGCCCCAAGCATTGAAGGAAAGGATGTAATTTTGATTGATCCCATGCTGGCCACTGGCAAGTCATTTGTCAAAACTGTAGAAAATCTACTTGCCAACGGAAATCCAAAAATGATCCACATTGCCTGTGTTATAGCAGCCCCAGAAGGAATTGCTTACATACAAAACAATGTTCAGATTCCATATAAAATATGGACAGGGGCATTGGATGAAAAGTTGAATGATAAGTTTTACATTGTCCCAGGACTAGGGGATGCAGGGGATTTGTGTTTTGGCGATAAAATTTAAGGTAAATGGTCTATGGATTGCTGATTCTCGGACTGCTGATTTTGCTGGCAGGAGGCAAATACCTTGTAGATGGTGCTTCTGCACTCGCTGCCCGCTTTGGACTCAGTGCGGGACTGATCGGTCTGACGGTAGTGGCTTTTGGAACCTCAGCCCCTGAATTATTGGTCAGCATTAACGCTGCATTAAAGGGAAACAGTGACATAGCAATCGGAAATGTAATCGGATCCAATATTTCCAATATCACGTTGGTTCTTGGAATCAGTGCCATCTTGTATCCCATATCTATTTACAGATCTGTACTCAAGTTGGATTATCTCGCCACCTTGGTAAGCTCATTGTTGTTTTACTTACTTGCCCTTAATGGGGTGATCAGCAGGCTTGAAGGCGGAATCTTATTTGCGCTCATGCTGGCCTTGAATTTCTACTTCTTCAAAAAACTAAGCGGCAAGGAAACAGAAGATTCAGAGGAACAACAGATTCTTAAAAAACAACCCCTTTGGAAGGCAGTAGGCCTCTTGGTCATTGGTGTAGGAGGTCTTTATTACGGGTCCGACTTATTTGTAGACAATGCTGTTGAAATTTCTGAAATTTTCGGTGTAAGTGAAAGAGTTATTGGCGTAACGGTCATCGCTGTTGGTACGAGCTTACCTGAATTGGTTACCTCTGTCATCGCTGCCATCAAAAAAGAAACCGATATTGCCATAGGGAACATTCTGGGAAGCAATATCATGAACATTCTGTCTATTATTGGTATTACAGCCATGATTAACCCAATAGCTGTGTCAGAGGCCTTCCTTAATCAGGATTTTCTCTGGATGTTGGGTTTTACAGTGCTTTTGTTCCCGATTTTACGAACAAAATTAAGGATTTCGAGGTGGGAAGGACTTATTCTTTTTCTCTTTTACTGTGTGTACATTTATACCATATTGTAATGGAATACCTATTTAAATTCATCGCTATTTGGTTTGCCTGTTTATTTAAATTCATTGCAGGCCCCATATTGGGTTCCGCTGCAAATTATAGTCTTTTGGAAATAGTTTTGGTAACCTTGGCAGGAATGATGAGTTCTGTAGCCATGGTCACTTTTTTGGGAGAATGGTTCAAGTCGCACTGGTCCCTAAAGGTATCCGAAAAAAAATTTACCAAAAAAAACCGCCGGATCGTCAAAACTTGGCAAAAATTTGGTCCCGCTGGAGTTGCAGCAATTACTCCCCTCATCCTGACACCAATCGGAGGTTCCATCATTTTGACAGCATTTAATGTCAGGAGAAGAAAAATTATGGCTTATATGCTTTTGAGTGGGTTTATCTGGTCACTGGTTTTGGGAGGCTCTATCCATTGGTTGCTCTCTATCCCCTTCTTTGATTTTTTACTCCGGTAAGGTTTCATCGGGTAAAATTTCTATATCCTGGATCAGTACCTTTTTGGCGATTTCTTGACCTGTCAGGGTGGCAGCCAAACCTCCCATGGCGGTCTCTTTGTATCTGGATTCCATACTGGATCCGATTTCCCCCATTGCCTCTATACATTCATCTACAGGAATCACAGCACTCACCCGCGCGAGGGCAATTTGTGCCGAACTATTGGCTATAGCAGCTGCACTGGCATTCCTGACCACGCAGGGAATCTCAACAAGTCCTGCCACCGGATCGCAGACCAGACCCAGCATACACTGGATGGTAATGGCCACAGCATTGAAGACCTGATCCACGTCACCACCCAAACAATGTACAATTGCACCGGATGCCATGGCCGCTGCTGATCCAGTTTCTGCCTGACAGCCACCCACTGCTCCTGCAAGACTGGCTTTTTCTTCAATGATCAAGGCTATTCCAGCTCCTACCAATAAGCCTTTCAAGATCTCCCGGTCGGACAATCCATGTATTTCCTGTAAGGTATACAAAGTGCCTGGCAAAATACCGGAGGCTCCAGCTGTGGGTGCAGCGACTACCCTTCCCATACAGGAATTGACTTCTTTGGCAGCAAGTGCTCTTGCAATCAGTTTCTGAAATTCAGCTGACAATACGGCCAAAGGATATTGATATACTTTCTTAGCGCCATTATTGATCATTCCTGAACGGGACACCATATCCTCTTGAAGACCTGTTTCCACCGCGTCCTTCATCACCGTGTAAGCTTTTTGCAGCCCTCCCCAAATGGCCTCTTCCGTTTTCCCCTTTTGGACGATCTCATATTCTATCACACTGTCATATAAGCTCATCTGCTTACTTTCGCAATAGGCTTTCCAGCCACTAAAGCTTTCGAAAAGATAACTCATGGTCAGATTTGGGTTTATTGTTCATGCAATTTGGTCAAAACTGTTGCATAAAGCAAAAACCTTTACTGAAGCTTTTATTGGCTGCAATGATTAACCTGAGATATGCACAATTTTTACCTTCATCCTGACTGGTTCAAATGGTCTCGCCACCTGAGGAATATAATTTTGAAAAAAAAGATCTCTCCTTATCTGGAAAGGAAAAACCTGCGTAGTCTTACCAAAAGCCAAATATGAAGGTGCAATGATCTCTAACTCTGCTCCCTTCTTTAAGCCACCCAATGAAAGGTCTAAAAATTTAAGATTACCCGTTCGATCCAAACCATATTGAAAAGGATTGGATTCTGAGGTGATTTCTGAAATGGTTTCTTCTTCTCCCAACTGAAACAATTCAAAAGTAAAAAAGATCACATTCTCAGCAGTGGCAGAAGGACTTTCCGGATCTCCTTCATCGAGCATTTTTAAATAAAAACCATCAGGGTTTTTCTCAAAATTTTCCAGTTCATTTTCCATTAAATAACTGAGAATAATTTCGTCTTCGACTTCCGGAAGTTCATCTTCAGAAAAGATTTTAGCGTACTTGACCCTTATGTTAAGATTGGCATTAGGAGGAATCAACTGTTGGAAGCTGTAATCCCGATAGGCCAAATAAGAAGGGACATATAAATTGATTACTTCTCCCTCACGGGCCAAACCTGCGGCAAAATTCATAGCTCTGGGAACAAGTCCTCCTTCACTGTGAGAAAATATCCTTGGGGGAAGGTTTTCATCAAAATAGCGCTCAATCAACTGTCCTTCCAAGGTTCTGATTTCATAATAGACCCCGAGAACATCACCATTTTCAATCTGTTCTGCTTCTTCATGAACAGACTCCTTGATAAAAAAATAACCCAAGGCTGTTTCGACTGCTTCCAGATTATTCCGTTGAAGAAATTCCTTGACCAACCTATCATCTCTTTCTATGGCCCGTTCCAAATCAGATTCCAACCCACTTAAACAACTGCTCAAGATTGACAAAAACAAAACTGCCAATATTATCTTGCTAATCCTCATATTTTTCGTGCTATTTTTTTATTTGAAAATTCATCCTCAAATTCAATCCTCCGATTGAAAACTGTTGTCCTAAAAAGGTCTGACTTCCCAGAGAAGTTTTATAAAATGGTTCAATCGAAATAAAAGTGCCATTTTTGAGTCCATATTCATATCCAATTCCAAAATTAACCAACTGACCGACAGTTTCATTTCCCGAAAGTTCTTCTGGCCTAACGGTTTGGCTAAAACGCTGAACAGCACTTTGCCCAGACTGTGAGCTAAAAGCACCCAAATTGGCTACATTGAAGGTAGTCACATTCCTTTGGTTAAGGAAAACCATATTGGAAATACCTGAAAGGACATAAAGACCAGAGGTCTTGCTTTGAAGAATGCTATACTTGAGATTGATGGGTATTTCTAATTGTCCAAAGCGGAACTCATTGCTACTATTGATGATATTATTGCTCATTGAAGATAGACGGTCTGCCGCTGTAGTCTCGACATTTGCCATGAGAAAAGCGTCCAGGTTATTTCCAGGATTTAAATTTTGGCTGGCATAGGCCATGCCTATGTCTATTTTAAGCCTTTTCGACAATGGAATTTCAGATACCAAACCTGCTCCAAGATTCAGGGATTGGTTGGAACTGTTCGTGGACTGTGGGATCAACATCAATCCCAATTTTACCGGATTTTCTTTTTCAGTGGTCTTTTGTACTTCTTCCCCCTTACCTTCATTCAGCCATTGCAAAATGGCAGCAGTAGCTTCTTCTTCATTCATCGTGATCAGGGGCTTTTCAGGCACTGCGGTGAAGTTTGTTTGCAACGTGTAATTGACAGCAAGAGAATCGGCTTTCTCATTTATGGGTTGCATTATTTTCTCTGGCATCTGGGCTTCAGCCAAGATGAATTCGGGAATCCTGATTGTTTCTAAATCTTGTGCAGACTTTTTCTCAGTATTTGACAATTCCGGAATCGGAGAAAAGGCGGGTTGAGGCTCTTTTTCTTCTTCTGAATTTCCTGATAAGCCTATTCCATCGGATTCAGAAAAACCCAAAGAATCGGAAATTATAGGATTTTCATTTGAAGTCAGCTGTGACTGTAAAGGAGCACTATCATTTTTAGAAGATAGTATCCAATAAAAAAGCGCCGAAAAACCAAGAATGAGGGCTAAAGCCGCAGCCCGCAAAAACCATGGTCTATCCATTAACCCTTTCTTAGGTTTGAAATAAGCAGCAGCAAGCTTGTCCCAAGCCTTGGGGTCATAAGGCTCCTCGTAATGCCTAAAGGAGTCCTTGATTTTTTCCGACAGTTTTTTATCGAACTGCGCCTTCATTTTTTATCTGATTGATTTCCAATACTTTTTCTCTTAATTTTTGCTTAGCCCTGGCCAAATAAGTTCTTGACGAGCTGGCAGGAATGCCCAATTTTTCAGCAATTTCATTGTGGGCATAGCCCTCTATTTCATACATATTAAAGATTACTCTTAAGATTTCTGGGAGACCTCTTAACATGGACAGAATATCCTCATGGGATAACTGACTGATAATTTCCGGATCATGGCTCTCTGCTTGGGCATTTTCTATGTCCATCACAGCAAAGTGTTTCATGTTCTTCCGATAATAATCAATGGAAGTATTCACAAGAATTTTTCTAAACCATGCTTTAAATGAGTGGCTTTCATCATGCTGAGCCAGTTTATCAAAAACCTTCATAAAACTATCATTGATAATTTCACAGGCCTCTTCTCTGGAATTGGAATAGCGCAGGGCGATACTCATGGCATAGCCATAGAAATGCCTGTAAAGCATTTCCAGAGACTTGGCGTCTCCGTTCTTGGCTTTTTGAATGAGCAGTTTTTCCAATCTGAATTTA
>NZ_SLAP01000184.1 GCF_007126775.1 Cecembia sp.
CTGTTAAACAGATATGCAAAATCATCATCATAAAGCTGATAATCCTTAAAGTAAGGTTCCAACACAAAGGCTTCGAAAAACCAGGTAGTATGTCCCAAATGCCATTTAGGAGGGGAAACATCTATGGTCGGTTGGGGAATGTAATCTTCTACTTCCAAAGGCTTGCAAATCGTAGAGGTACGCTGTCTACAGGTTTTAAAAAGTGTTTGCAATAATTTATTTCTGTTCATACTTTTTTTCTAAATACAATTGAAAGATAAAATACAAAACCATTCCTAAAAACAAAAAGCCAAATGGAAGGGCGGCCAATATCAATAACTGACTGACGGATTCCAGCAGACTCTCTTTTCCCACCCAAATCACGCTTATTGTAAACAAAGCAATAGTAATACCCCAAAACAACCTCATTCTTCTATTCGGTTTGGTTTTTCCATTATCGGAAAACATACTTAGTACAAAAATGGCCGAGTCAACAGAAGTCACCAAGAAAGTAAATACCAATAAAGTACTTACGCTATTGCTAATTAATTTAGCTGGAAAGAAGTTTAGAAAATTAAATAGTGCACTGTAAATAGATGCAAAATGCCCTTCTGAAACCTTTTCTAAATCGATCAATTCAAAAGCATTGATCCCAAATACAGAAAACCATAAAAAAGTGCCCAAACTGGGCACTAGTAAAACACCAATAATGAATTGCCGAATGGTTCTGCCCTGTGAGATCCGGGCGATAAAAACTCCCGTAAAAGGTGCCCAAGCCAACCAAAAAGCCCAATAAAAAAAGGTCCAGTCCAAAAGGAAATCTTTAGATACCTTTTGAGTTCCTAAATTCAGGCTAATAGGGATAAATTCAACAATATAAATACCCAAAGATTTAAGCATAGACATAATAACCGGCTGATTAGTTCCAAGTATCCAAACGAATAACAACAAGGCGGTAGCCAATGTCAAATTCAGATTGGATAACTTTCGGATTCCTCTGCTTACACCCCTGAAAGCCGACCAAGTAGCCAAACTACAAACCAAAAGCACTAGAAAAATAGCATTACCTCCTAAAAAAATTTGACTGTCAGTCCAGTAAAAAAAAGCTTCCAAAAGCTGTCTGCTACCCAGTCCAACAGCAGCCACAACTCCCAAAAGGGTGCAAATGATAATTAAAAAATCGATTCCCACAGCCCAATAAGAGGATTGTAGATTTTCAGGTAGTATTGATGAGCCCAAAATACGTTTCTTGTGCACATAAACTTGAAAACCTATTATGAGTCCAAAGAGTCCATAAAAAGCCCAAGGCGTAAATCCCCAATGGAAAAAGGTGTATTGAAGCGCAAACTCAGCCGGGGAATGGAGGGTCTCCCTAGGTGGATGGAGGTAATAAAAAACAGGTTCCTGCACCGCTCTTAGAAGCAGGCCTGCTCCCATCCCCGTACTGTACAGCATAGCGATCCATGAAAACCAGTCATAGCTTGGATTTTCAGAGCCAAGTCTTTTTCTTCCTAATGGTGAGATAGCAAGCACTATCAGTAAAATCACTGCAAAAAATCCAAGCCAAAGATAAAAGCCCCCAAAAAAATCCATACTAGCAGAAGACCATTTCTGCAATTTGATTTTGAAGCTTTCCGGATAAATCAATGTGATCCCTAAAAACAACAGGCAAAAGAGCAAAGAAAAAATAAAGGTGAAGTATCGCTTTTTTTGCTTGCTCATAATCAAAACTAATAGCAATCAATATACAGAGATATGCCCAGTACTAAAAATGAATTCTTGTTGAAAGTTTAGATCGATTTATTCCTTTGCATTAGAATTAAGGCTCCACTTTTACACCTTTCCAAAAAGCGACATGGCCTTTGATTTCCCTGGCTGCGGGCTTGGTGTCAGGATAGTACCAGGCTGCATCTTTATTGGTCTCTCCATTTACCTCAATATGGTAATAGGAAGCTACCCCTTTCCAGGGACAGGTAGTATGTGTTTCAGATGGCTTAAAAAACTCTTTATTTACCGCCTCTGCGGGAAAATAATGGTTGCCTTCTATTTGTAGGGTTTGATCACTTTCTGCGATCACTTGATTGTTCCAGATTGCTTTCATGATTTTGTTGATGTTCGTTTCTATATATTAAGGGCAGTCACTATAAAATTGTTTGAAAATAAAGCTTTAGATTCATTTCCCCCTAAGATCAAATTAAAGGTGGATACAACCTTGCCTATTCATATCATTAAAAATTAACTAAATCGACTAGGAAGGCAGGGATTATTTCCCTACCTGTCCTCTCACACAACCGTACGTACCATTCGGTATACGGCGGTTCTTTAAGTTTTGAGTCTAACTTCTAGGTATTCGTCCGATAAAAACACAAACCCTGCCTGCTTCAGCCTTTCGATGGTAATGGTTCTAGTAAGTATAAAGCTATTGGCTAAATGCCAATAGCCTTTCCTTGAGTTTGCCCACTCCCAAGCTTTGGATTTATTTATCCCCAGCTTGATCAGAATTGCCAGTCTGGTCTTTATACGTTTCCATTGTTTCCATATGACCATTCTAAGCCTGCGCCTGTACCACCCATCCACTTTAGTAAGCAGTTTCCCCATATCCGCCAGTATGAAGTAGGTCACCCAAACAACAATGTATTGGTGGAGTGCTTCCTTCAGATTCCACCTAGCGATGGACACCCTTGCCTTAAGCTAGTGGTTGGTGATTACATACCTCCACAGCGGACTTGCACCACCTAGTAGATGTCATGCACGGCACACCAAAAAAAAAGCTGCCACAAGGGTGTAGCAGCTCTTAAAATCCTGGTGATTCACAACTTTACTCAGCTTTCTCTTTTTTATTGACCGATATGGTCAACTCTTCACCTTCACCTGAATAATCAGCAATAATTACATCTCCATCAGATAATTCGCCCTTCAGTATTTCTTCAGCAAGAGAATCCTCCAAGTACTTTTGTATAGCCCTGTTCAATGGCCTTGCACCATACTGTTGGTCATATCCTTTTTCAGCCAAGAAATCCTTCGCTTTATCTGTAAGTTGGATCTTATAACCCAAATCGGTAATCCTACTGAATAATTTTTTCAGGCTGATATCGATAATTTGATGAATATGTTCCTTGTTCAAGGAATTGAATACAACCACATCATCCAATCTGTTGAGGAATTCCGGACTGAATGCTTTTTTCAAAGCACTCTGTATCGTTGATTTCATCACTTCATCCATGCTTTGCTGCTTGGATTTGGAAGCAAAACCAATACCTGCACCAAAATCCTTCAGATCCCTTACACCAATATTGGAGGTCATGATGATGATTGTATTTCTAAAATCAACCCTTCTTCCCAATCCATCCGTCAAAATCCCGTCATCCAATACTTGGAGCAGGATATTGAAAACATCTGGGTGCGCTTTCTCAATTTCATCCAACAGGACTACTGAATAGGGCTTCCTTCTGACTTTCTCGGTCAACTGTCCACCTTCTTCATAACCTACATATCCAGGAGGCGCACCTACCAGTCTTGATACGGAGAATTTCTCCATATACTCGGACATATCGATTCTTACAAGGGAATCTTCCTTGTCGAAGAGATAAGTAGCCAGCATTTTGGCAAGTTCTGTTTTACCTACACCGGTTGGTCCAAGGAAAATAAATGAGCCAATAGGCTTTTTAGGATCTTTTAGACCTACTCTTGTTCTTTGTATGGCTTTGACCAGTTTTTTGATGGCTTCTTCCTGACCAATTACTTTAGATTGTAAATCTTGCCCCATATTGAGCAATTTAGATCCCTCATTCTGAGCAATACGTTTTGCAGGAATACCGGTCATCATCGCTATCACCTCTGCAACATTGTCTTCTTCAACCATGTAGCGTTTGGTTTTGCTTTCCTCTTCCCACTTCACTTTGGCATTTTCCAATTGCTCGAGCAATTTCTTTTCTTTATCTCTCAACTGGGCAGCTTCTTCATATTTTTGACTTTTAACTACCCTGTTTTTCTCTATTTTGATTTGCTCGACTTCCTCCTCCAATTTAAGAATTTCTTCAGGGACATGAATATTGTTGATATGGACTCTTGCTCCTGCTTCATCCAGGATATCAATGGCCTTATCGGGAAGGAACCTATCAGAAATGTATCGGTCAGATAATTTCACACAAGCATCAATGGCCTCATCTGTATAATTTACATTATGGTGATCCTCATATTTGTCTTTGATGTTATTTAGGATCTGAATGGTTTCCTCAGGTGTAGTGGCATCTACCATTACCATTTGGAATCTTCTGGCCAAAGCACCATCTTTTTCAATGTACTGTCTGTACTCATCTAAAGTGGTCGCACCAATACATTGGATTTCACCCCTTGCAAGGGCAGGTTTAAACATATTGGAAGCATCCAATGAACCACTGGCTCCACCTGCACCCACAATGGTATGCAATTCGTCAATGAACAGGATGACATTGGGAGACTTTTCCAACTCGTTCATAACGGCTTTCATCCTCTCCTCAAACTGTCCTCTATACTTGGTCCCTGCAACCAAAGATGCCAGATCTAAAGTGACCACTCTTTTGTTAAAGAGCACTCTGGAAACTTTCTTTTGAATAATTCTCAAAGCCAATCCCTCTGCAATGGCTGTTTTACCAACACCAGGTTCACCAATAAGGATTGGGTTATTTTTCTTTCTTCTGGATAGAATTTGAGCTACCCTTTCAATTTCTTTTTCCCTACCAATGATTGGATCCAGTTTATCTTCTTCGGCCATTTTAGTAAGGTCCCGTCCGAAATTATCCAAAACTGGTGTTCTGGACTTTTCCGAAGAACCTTTGGAAGTACCGCCAGCACTTCCACTACCTGGAGAAGAACCAAATAATTTGGAACCATCTTCATCGGGATCATCAGCCTGCGCTTTGGATCTGGGTCCACCATCTGTCTGAAATTCCAACATTTCTTTGACAGCATCGTAATTGGCGTCAAATTTTTGTAAGATTTGGGTAGCAATGTTATCCTCGTCTCTTAAAATAGATAACAATAGGTGTTCTGTACCTATCAATTGACTTTTAAATATTTTTGCTTCCAGGTAAGTGATTTTCAATACTTTTTCAGATTGCCTGGTCAAAGGAATATTTGCCAGGTTTTTGACATTGTGATTAGCAGTGCCTTTAACGGCCCTTTCTATAGAATTCCTGAGCTCATCCAATGGAACACCCAGTTTTTTCAATATGGAAACAGCCACTCCTTCACCCTCACGGATCATTCCCAACAAGAGGTGTTCTGTACCGATGTAATCATGTCCTAACCGCAATGCTTCCTCACGGCTAAGGGAGATCACCTCTTTGACTCTGTTTGAAAATTTTGCTTCCATTTATTTCCTTTCTGAATTTATTTTAAATCTGTACTAATGTTACCGAATTTGTTTTAAAAACACAATCCTTTTAACGTTTGTTCAATCATTTTTTTTGAGAGGCCCTTAAAACCGCATGAGCGGAAGTTCCTTCGCAAAAGAGCAGATCAATAATACTTAAATTAGGTGCAAAGTCTGCGCCAAACAACTGAAAATAGGGCTTTTCTCGGTAAAACCTGTATTGCCCCATTGCCGATTTCGCACTTATCAAGCCTCGAATGTCCATATATTCAGGTGTTTGGCCTCCTTTTTCCAATACGGAAACTTTGACATTGAGTTGGAGTAGTTTAAGACAAACTGTCAGTAACTCGTAATTCATATCAAAGAGAAACCTTGGATTTTTCCCAAAAACTTGTTCAAAATAGGGAAAAAAGTACTCAAAAAAAGGTGCTTTTCCATAAGCAGATTGTATTCCTCTCAAATGAACATTTTTCCATTTTTGGCTATAATCTATCTCTATGTCCCGATAATTCTTTTTTTTATTACCACCTATAACTGGCACCGACAAAGATTCTACTTTATTCGCCAAAAGAATCCGGCACCTGTTTCTGTAAGTCTGCTTCTGATAGGGTTCAAACCCATCTAAAACAACTTCATCCTGATCCATAATAGCAATAAAATACTCTAGGTTAGGCAAATAAAATAGCTCCGTATAAACTCCCATGCACTCGATTTAGCCTTTTTTAAAGAATATCTTCAAGAGACCCTAAACCTTCTCTGACAATTTCAATTTCACTGCCTGTGCAATCCAAAACTGTAGAAGCGACATTGTTTCCATAGCCACCATCAATTACCACATCTACCAGGTCTCTGAATTTCTCATAAATCAATTCAGGATCGGTACTGTATTCAATCACTTCATCTTCATCATGGATGGAAGTTGTTAGGATCGGAGAACCTAACTCTTTCACCAACAATCTCGGAATAGAATGATCCGGCACACGTATACCTACCGTTTTTTTGTTGCTGTTAAGAATTTTGGGAACAGCATTATTTGCTTCCAAAATAAAAGTATACGGCCCTGGTAGCGACTTTTTCATTACCTTGAAAACAGGGGTACTTAAAGCCCTTGTATATTCCGAAATGTTGCTCAGATCATAGCAGATAAATGAGAAATTATGTTTTTTAGGTTTGATACCTTTTATCTGTGCAATGCGTTCTACAGCCCGCTGATTATGGATATCGCAGCCCATTCCATATACCGTATCGGTTGGATATATGATTATCCCTCCATTCCTAAGCATCTCCACAATATGTTGGATTTTTTTCATCTCAGGATTTTCAGGGTATAATTTTATGAATTCAGCTGCCATGTCGTTGTGATTTTCACAGGAAAGATCCCTTTTTAAATATGGTTGTAATTAAAGTATATTTTCTTAAATCTTGTACATCAGAAACTTGAAGCATACTCATGTACATTTGGTTACCAATTACTTATGTATCAAACGTTTTACAAATTCCTTTCGTTCAGCTTTCGTAATATCCCAATATCTCCTAATTCAAAAATCTATTTTTAGGAAAGATTTAATGATTTTCAAAGTACCATCTTGTGAAATTTTCAAGAACTGGAATATCGGCTGATGCCCAATCCAAGGCTTTTAGATCCTTGACCTTTTGCCAAATTACTGATTTATGTTCATTCAACTGTAAATTACCTCCCGAAAAACCCGCTACAAATGGGATTAGTTCAATCATTTTATTTCCATTATAGGTATGCAGGTTACTGGCCAATTTTTCTCCCAATTCTATTTCAATGTTCAATTCCTCTTTAATTTCCCTTTTCAAACACTTTTCCGGACTTTCTCCCGGTTCGATTTTTCCACCTGGAAACTCCCATTTTAATGGTAGAGACATGTCCTCACTTCGTTGCGCGCAAAGCACCCTTCCTTGACGAAGTATAATTGCGCATACTACCCGGATGGGATTACTCATTGTTTTCTATAAAGATTAGCCCAGTGAACAAAATTCTCTATTTTTGCCGTTATTCTTTAGAACAAACCCAAAAATATGTTTGAGGATAAGAAAACCAAAATTTATCTGATTGTTATTATCACCTTTTCTGTGATGCTGACATCCCTTTCTTTTTATTTCTACCAGGCTTTTTTCAGTCCAAATGCCTTGATAGACAAAGAGGAATCATACATGTTCAAAATTCCATCGAACGCAACCTTCAAGCAGGTAACCGACAGCCTTTACCAAAAAGGGGTTATCAATGACCTGATCAGCTTTGGTTTTGTTTCAAAAGTTTTAAAATACCAAGAGTCGGTAAAACCAGGGCTTTATACTATCCCCGCCAAAACCAACAACCTCAATTTGGTAAGATTGCTGCGAGCGGGAAACCAAACTCCTGTGAATATAACATTCAACAATGTCAGGACCAAAGAGGACCTCTCAGAGAAAATCACAAGGAATCTGGAAATGGAACCGGATCACTTCTTGGCCTTGCTTACCGATTCTGTATACATCATGAAATTTGGTTTTGAGCCAGAGACCATCATGTCCATGTTTATCCCCAATACCTACGAGACCTGGTGGAATACAAGTCCTGATAACCTTTTTGATAGGATGTACAGGGAATATGAAAAATTCTGGACGGAAAACAGAAAAGAAAAAGCCCAAAAAATCGGCTTGACACCATTGGAGGTTTCCACACTGGCATCTATCGTGCAGGCAGAAACCCAAAAAGCAGATGAAAGACCGAAAGTAGCGGGAGTGTATATGAATCGTTTAAGAATCAACATGCCGTTACAGGCTGACCCTACTTTGGTATTTGCCGCCGGAGACTTCAGTATACGCCGGGTATTGAATGTGCACAAAGAAATTGACAGCCCCTACAACACTTACAAATACACCGGCCTTCCGCCTGGCCCGATTAATCTGCCTGAAATCTCTGCTTTAGATGCAGTGCTTGATTTTGAAAGTCACCAATACTTATATTTTTGCGCAAAAGATGATTTTTCGGGATATCATGCTTTCGCCAACAACTTAAACGAGCACCTCAACAATGCCAGGAGGTACCAAGCGGCATTGAATCGTGCTAAAATTTACTGATATGTTTCAAGCTGAATCACAAGTCAGGGTCAGGTATGCAGAAACTGACCAAATGGCCTATGTATATTACGGGAATTATGCCATGTATTTTGAAGTGGCAAGAGTTGAAGCCCTGCGCTCAGCAGGATTTTCTTACAAACAAATGGAAGAGGATGGTATTATCATGCCCGTACTGGAATTACATTCCCAATTCCTTAAACCTGGAAAATATGATGAACTTTTGACCATTAAAACCATTATTCCTGAGCTTCCCGGTATCCGTATCAAATTCGAATATGAGGTATACAATGAAGGCAAGGAATTGATTACCAAAGGATGGACAACCCTAACTTTCTTAAAAAAAGACAGCCATAGACCCTGCAGACCTCCACAATATTTATTAGATTTATTGCGGCCATATTTTCAATAATCCATTTTTAAGTGAAAAATAGGATTCGATTATTTTCTATCCATTTTATCCGTAAGGCAAAGTTGCTCAGGAAGTTTCATTTTGGTAATCCTGATCAAAACCTTTATGACGTGGGTAAAATCTTTATCGAACAGATCCAAAAAGATGAAATCAGTGAGCGGGCGGGTGCCATGGCTTTCAGTTTTACCGTAGCCATGTTCCCATTATTGCTTTTTTTGCTGAACATGATCCCATATATCGGCATGTTCTTTACAAACGTTACTACCCAAAATATCTTGTTATTTATCGGGGAATTGATACCAGAAAGTATCTATAAAGAAGCAGAAGCCACCATCATGGATATTGTGAGTAAACCTCGTCAAAGCCTTTTGTCTCTTGGCTTTTTTCTTGCGCTTTTCCTTTCCACCAACGGTGTTGTTTCCATGATGAATGCATTCAACGCAGTATACAAGACCAAGGAGAACCGCTCTTTTTGGAGAACAAGGCTGATAGCGGTGAGCATTGTTATCATTTTGGTACTTGCCATCTGTGGAGCTGTGGTCATCATGATCTTTGGGAGTTCAATTTTGTATACCATTTCAGAGTGGGAAATAGTATCCAGTGCAGTTTATTACTACATGCTTACCTCTTTCCGTTTTTTGGTTTTGCTTGCCCTGTTTACTTTGGCCACAGCCTACATATTTAGATTTGCTCCAGCCGTACATGATAAATGGCGCTTTTTTTCTACGGGTTCTGTCACAGCAGGAATCCTGATCAACCTGAGTTTTTATCTTTTCAGTTATTACTTGAATAATTTCGCTACGTATAACAGATTGTACGGTTCTATTGGTGCAATGATCGCTGTCATGCTATGGCTTTTTATTACCTCCCTGATTATTTTGATTTGTTTTGAAATCAATGTCAGTTTGGATAAAGCTGCTGAGCGCAGAGCAGTGTCTGCAAAACTTGCAAGCGATTCAATATGATTTAAGTCATATTGAATCAAGGATTTCATCAAGATTGAAAACGAACAGAAGTGTTAATTTTGTAATGGAAAAATAAAAAAATGATGGAAACCAACAAAAGTGTTTTTATAGCAACTGCTGAACCTTACAGCGGTAAATCCACAGTTGCATTGGGCATTGTAGACATGTTATTATCCAAAACCCAAAATATAGGTTATTTCAAACCCATTATCAATGATAGTCCCGAGGTGAAGGTTGACGTACATATAGACACCCTGATACGGCATTTCAAACTTCCTATCCAATATGACAGATCCTACGCTTATACCCGTGATGAGGCCAATCTTTTAGCTGAATCCGGATTTCAGGGTGAAATTATTGATACCATCATCAGCAAGTACAAAAAACTGGAAGAGGAATATGATTTCACAATAATAGAGGGAAGTGATTTTTTGGGAGAAGGTACCGCCTTTGAGTTTGATGCCAATGCCACCATTGCCAAAAACTTAGGTACCCCGGTGATCATTGTAACTTCCGGTGCTGGAAAAACAGTACAGCAAATCAACAACAACATCATAGTGATTATCAAAAACTTTTTACAGCGGAAAGTAAAAGTTTTAGGAGTAGTGATAAATAAAGTTGACCCCGGACAACTTGAAGAAGTAAAAAGTCATTTGCAGACCCAGGTAAAAAAGAATATACTGGTAACTGTCATCCCCAATATCACTGAACTTAAAAGTCCAAGTATGGAGGATGTAAAAAACCACCTGAAGGCAGAAGTAATGTTCGGGGAAAAATATTTATCCAACAGGGCAGATCACTTTATTTTTGGTGCCATGCAGATTTCCAATTTTTTGAACCACATCAAGCAAAATGTATTGATCGTGACCCCTGGCGACCGGGCAGACATTATTATGGCTTCATTGCAGGCCAATCTATCTAAAAATTACCCGAAAATTGCCGGCATAGTGCTAACAGGTGGCTTTGAAATAGCAGATTCAGTCATCAGGCTGATAGAAGGTTCTAATACAAATGTCCCTGTTCTGAGGGTCGAAGAACCTTCCTTCAATGCGGCTACCAAGGTTGCGGGAATACATTCTAAGATTACTGCGGACAATACCGACAAAATACATGTAGCGATCAATACCTTTAGAAAATATATGGATATTGAGGCTTTGGAAAAAGAAATTGCTGCATTCAAGCCAGTCGGAATGACGCCTCGTATGTTTCAGTATCAATTGGTCAGCTGGGCAAAAGGAAAGAAAAAGCACATCGTTCTCCCTGAAGGAAAAGACGAAAGGATTCTAAAGGCTGCGGACCGATTGGTCAGACAAGGCATCGTCAACATCACTTTGCTGGGGGATGTCAGTGAAATCAGCAGCAGCATAAGCAGATTGGGATTATGTCTGAATCAAGAAAACTGTCAGATCATCAATCCCCATGAGTCTTTTCAATACAATGAATATGTTGATACCCTTTTCGAACTGCGAAAAGGGAAGAACATGCCTTTGGAAGTAGCCAAGGATCTGATGACAGATGTCGCATATTTTGGTACTATGATGGTATACAAGGGCCACGCTGACGGCATGGTCTCAGGGGCTATTCATACCACTGCCCATACAATTCGGCCTGCCCTTCAGTTTGTCAAAACCAAACCAGGGATTTCCTTGGTCTCTTCTGTCTTTTTTATGTGTTTGGCGGACAGAGTAACTATTTTTGGCGATTGCGCAATCAATATCAATCCTACAGCAGAGGAATTGGCGGAAATTGCTATTTCTTCCGCCGACACAAGCACCAAATTTGGAATAGATGCAAGAGTAGCCATGCTCTCTTACTCTTCTGGGGATTCAGGATCAGGAGAAGATGTAGAAAAAGTAAGGCAAGCCACTGAAATTGTGAAATCCAAAAGGCCCGACATTCTTGTAGAAGGTCCTATTCAATACGATGCTGCGGTAGACGCCGAAACCGGCAAGCAAAAGATGCCAAATTCCAAAGTGGCTGGAAATGCATCCGTCCTGATTTTTCCTGATCTCAACACGGGGAATAACACCTACAAGGCCGTTCAAAGAGAAACTGGCGCCATAGCGATAGGACCTATGCTTCAAGGACTAAATAAGCCGGTGAATGACCTGAGTAGGGGATGTACTGTAGATGATATTTTCAATACTGTGGTGATAACTGCGATTCAAGCGCAGGAGGACCGGAAGTAAGAAGAAAAAAGAGACGTTGGACAAAAAAATAAAAGAATTCCAGATGGGGTAAGATAGGTTTCCGTTTTTGGAAATTGGGCACAAATCAAGATCATTTATTCTATGAAAATACTAGTTTTAAATTCCGGAAGCAGTTCTTTAAAATATCAGCTTTTTGATATGCCCAACGAGCATGCTTTGTGTTCAGGCCTGGTGGACAGGATTGGATTGGAGCAATCTACGATTACACATAAGACCTTTATCGATGATACAGAAACCAAACACGAGATAGTAATTGCTATTCCGGATCATGAGTCGGCCTTGATAAAGGTGACAGAATTGCTGAGGGATGCTTTTATGGGTGTTATTTCGGAAAATGGTGAAATTGAGGCCATAGGACACCGAGTGGTGCATGGTGGGGAGGAGTTTGCATCTACTACCTTGATTACTGATGAAGTCAAAGCCAAAATCAAAGCACTGTTCACACTTGCACCTTTACACAATCCTCCTAATCATTTGGGCATTACCGTAGCGGAGAGGATATTCCCAAACGCGAAACAGGTTGCTGTCTTTGATACTGCTTTTCATCAGACAATGCCACCATTGGCTTACCGTTTTGCCATCCCTAAGACCATGTATACCGACTTGGGCATCAGGGCCTATGGATTTCATGGTACCAGCCATCAATATGTCTCAAAAAAAGCAAATGAATACCTCAATAATCCAAAAGCCAAAATCATCACCATACACCTGGGGAATGGTTGCAGTATGACGGCCATTGATTCAGGAAAATCCATGGATACAAGTATGGGCTTAGGTCCCATGGGGGGCTTGGTAATGGGGACCCGAGCGGGGGATATAGACCCTTCCATTATTTTTCATTTGATCAAAGAAAGGAATTACCAACCTCAGGAAGTAAACGACTTGCTGAATAAAAAAAGCGGTTTATTGGGTCTCTCAGGTTTAAGTGATATGAGGGATGTTAAAAAAGCCATCACCGAGGGGAATCCCGATGCCAAATTGGCTTATGAATTATATGCCTATCGTATACAGAAATATATCGGTGCATTCTCAGCGGTACTTAAAGGGCTGGATGCCATCGTATTTACTGCCGGAGTGGGTGAAAATGATGCCGATATGCGGGAGGCGGTTTGTAAGGATATGGATTTCTTTGGCATTCAATTGGATGTACCGCTTAACCGTAGGGACAGTAAGAATATACGTGAGATTAATTTACCAAATTCAAAAGTAAAAGTATTGGTGATCCCTACCAATGAAGAGCTTGAAATTGGCCAGCAAACCTTCGAATTGATTAAAATATAATCTGTTCAAAGCTTTCTTCGTCTGTGTTTCCCTCAGTATTGAAAAGCAGCACTCGGGTATCTTTTCCGAAATGAAGGTGTTCCCTGACCGGAGCAAAAGCAGCAGATTTAAGGATTGCCCGCAATCCTGCCAAGCCAGCAGCTCCAGATTCTCCTGAAATGATTTTTTCATCTTTTCCCAAAGGAAAATAAAATTGTCTCATGGCTTCCCTGACCTCCTCATCCGAAATTCTAATGGCAATACTGACCGCATTTTTTAGCAATTCCCAACCAGAAAGTGAAGGGATACCACAACTTAATCCTGCCATGATAGTAAATTGGCTTTCTTCCGGTGCACATCTTTCCTGAAATCTAAAAGAATCCAAAAGTCCTGCAGAACCATCCGGTTCAACAGTAATTAAAGTAGGGCAACTTTTCCCATATTTTTGCAAATAGTAAAATGCAGCTGCCCCGGCCCAACTCCCTACTCCTACCTGTAAAAAAACAATATCCACATTAGGGAAACCTTCAGGGTGAAGTTGATTTTCAAGTTCTTTAAAATGGGTAAGATAACCGGCCATAATATCAGCTGGAATATGCTCATACCCTTCCCATGCTGTATCCTGTAACAATTCCCAGTTGTTTGTTTGACTGACTCTCGCAGCATGCGCACAGGCATCATCATAATTTTTATTCAGCTGGATTACAGTTGCCCCTTCTTTTTCAATGGTTCTAATCCTTTTCAAAGAGGTATCAGAGGGTACGAATATAACCGACTTTTTCCCTGCTTTTTTAGCAGCCCATGCCACCGCCCTTCCATGGTTCCCATCTGTGGCAGTACAGAAAACTTCAACTTCTGGTTTATTTTGTAAAATTTGCTGAATGGCAAAGGAGGCGCCCAATCCTTTGAATGCATTGAGCCCAAATCTCTTTGATTCATCTTTAAGATAAATTGCTCCCAAACCAAACCTATTTGCCATTGCCTCAAGAGAAAGTAAAGGAGTGGGAGAATATTCATCCAGGGTCTTGTGGTAATTAAGGGCATTTTTTTTCCTGAGAACAGTAACTGTAGGGGTATCGGTCAATTTAAAATTGGGTACATTAATGAAGAAGGGAGGGTTTAGCATGATTTAAAACAGGTATTTCCCTGAACAAGTTAAGACAAGAAATAAAAAAAAATAAAATTTTTTATGAAGAACATGCAACCTAATTTTAACCAACGGCATCTACCTATTTGAAAGCCATCAATAATGCTATTCAGGAAAACTTTTACAACAGAACAGGAAATTATTAAAGCTTGCTTAAAAAATGAGCGTAAAGCTCAGGAGCAATTGTATAAAACCTATTCCAAAAAGTTTTTGGCCATCTGCATCCGGTATGTAAAGGATAAGGAATTGGCGGAAGATGTGATGATAGAGGGTTTTATGAAAATCTTTGAAAAACTATCGCAGTTTGAAGAAAAAGGAAGTTTTGAAGGTTGGATGAAGCGAATAATGGTGACCCAGGCCTTGCTTACTTTAAGAAAGCAGAGGGGTTTGAACATGGAAGTGCTTCAAGTGGAAAGTCATCTTGAACCATCCAACAATTCCTATGAACTAGGTCAACTGGAAGCAGATGACCTTATGTCACTTATCAAGGAGCTGCCCATAGGTTATCGAACAGTATTTAACCTTTATGCAATAGAAGGCTATAGCCATGCAGAAATAGGTGACTTATTGGGAATATCAGAATCAACTTCCAAATCGCAGTTGAACAGGGCAAGAAACGTATTGAAACAAAAAATAGCCGATATACAAACCAAAGAAAGGAGAATCAATGGCTAACCAGGAAAACAAATTGGACCAGTTTTTTAGAGAAAAGCTGGAGCAACATGAGGAAAAACCTTCCCAATTGGTTTGGGAGAGATTGGACCAAGAACTAGGCAGAAAGAAATCAGGGTATATCCCTCTCTTTAGATTGGTGGCATCCTTGATATTATTGCTGGGTATTGGATATGTTTTATGGCAATATAACGTCCCCGATCAATTCACAGAAGAGCAGAGGGCTGAAAAGGAGGATACTATGATTGAAAGCATGGAAGCAGAAATCAACGAAACGCTGGCTTTAGAACAAGAAGAAATAACTCCTCTCACTTCAGATGAGAAAGCGCAAGTTGCTTCCAAGGAAGCTGCGGGGGTATCTCAGTCCTTAGAAAAAACTGAACCTAAAAAAAATAATGAATCCCAAAAAGAAAGCGAAAATGCTCCTTTGCTTGCAGGAAATATGTTAGAGGTAAATCCAGAGAGGTTTAACGAAGTATTGATTGAGTTACCGGAAATACCTATCACTGAACTGAAAATAGATCAAATGACAGCCATGGCTGAAGAAACAAATAATGAAGTTGAGGAAGAAATAAGCTACCGGGTTATTATCAAATCCAGTGGTATAAAGAATGAAGAGAAAAAGCCAAATATCATTGAAGGATTAGAAAATAATGTCAATAAAATAGGGACTTTTCTGAACAAGGTGGAACAGGGTTTTGCAGACCTGCAGGATGCAAAAAACAACCTCTTTGCAAGTAATAGTCAAACAAGAGAAGAAAGTAGATAATATTTTAGAAACGGAAAATCATGAAAAAATACCTGTTATTATTATGCCTGATGGCTTTTGTACAGCTGGCTTTTGGAAAGCTTGATGCAGGCAGCTTGGTTGAAAAGGATACCATCTTAATCGAGTTCGGAAAATCCGGTAAAATTGCCCTTGTGGTAGACAACAAGGAAGATTTTGAAAAATTAAAAAATATGAACATCAATCAAATAATCCAAGAACTGGATCTGAAATTAGATGAAGAAACCGGAGATTTAGTGATCGTAGAAGTAGCTGGAAAAAGCGGGAGCAAGGAAATTGTAAAAGTGACAGAAGATTGGAACAAAACAGAGGTGACTGTTGGAGGTATAAGAATACTTGTGGATGAAACCGAACCTATGAATACAAAAGTAAAAGTGGAAACCGGTTTAAGAAAAAAGAGTGATCCCCCATTTAGGACTTACTTTAATTTGGATTTGGGTATCAACAATTACCTAAATACTGAGGGGAATTTTCCGGGAAGCAGTTCTCCATATGCAGTCAAAGGATGGGGAAGCTGGAATGTGGGTCTCAACTGGATGGCCAGTCAAAGGATCAGCAAAGGGTTTCATTGGGATTTGGGACTTGGTGTACAATGGTACAATTTTAAATTCGAGAATAGGGACTTTCAAGCT
This sequence comes from Cecembia sp., assembly GCF_007126775.1. Lineage (GTDB taxonomy): Bacteria > Bacteroidota > Bacteroidia > Cytophagales > Cyclobacteriaceae > Cecembia. Next base: position 16,505 of record NZ_SLAP01000184.1, read on the forward strand.
GTAAGAGGAGATGGAGAGATCGATTTTATTCAAAGAACAGATGTAAATGGTTTCAAAAGCAAAATTTCTGCTTCTTACCTGACCGCGATGTCTCTATTCAAACTGGATTTCGGAAAGATGAATGACCAAGGCAGGAAAGGATTCAGGATAGCTGCAGGTCCATATGCCGGTTACAGGTTAGGAGGCAGAAGCAAGTATGTTTACAGGCCTTTGGATGGAGGGGGAAGGAGAAAAGAGCACTTACCTACCGGTCTTTATTTAAACAACTTCAGGTATGGTGTGCGTGGTGAAATTGGGGTTGGCCGATTCAACTTCTTCGGTACTTATGACATAAATACCCTGTTCCAAAATGGAGCTGGGCCTGAATTGAACCCAATTGCTTTCGGAGTGATATTTTAAAGACTTCCATAAAATGATGAAAAGAACCACTATTATTTTACTTGCAATGTTCCTATCCACTTGGTCTTTTGGTCAAGTGGAGGAAAGCGCACCAAAAGCCAATGTCACTGTTTTTTCTCTTTTTGATACCAAAATAGAGAAAACAGATCATGGAGATGGTAGGAAGACTTGGGAAATAAGCCCTGGATATAAAGCTTATGATGAGCAGTCTTTCAGGGAAAAGAAGGTTATAAATTCCGTTGAGATGAATTTGGATATAGGAATCAATACCTGGATTAATGCTGGAGATGCTCCCTCTATTAGACCGTGGGGGAGCTGGAATCCGGCAATCAATATGGCCTATTCCTATAAACCTGGTAAAAATTTTTCCTTAAAAAGCATGTTAGGCGTTTCTTGGTATAACTTCAAATTTGAGGATTCTAATATCCAGGCCTTAAGAGGCCCCGAGGGTATTGTTTTTAATGAATTTGAAGGAGAGGCAAGGAAATCCAAAATCACCTCCTCTTACCTTAACCTTACTTTAATCCCGAGCTTCCATTCAAATGACGGCAACTTTAGAATTGGAGTAGGGCCTTATGTTGGTTACCGCTTAGGGGGAAGAGGAAAATTGGTTGCTATCAATGAAAATGGCAATCGGGACAAAATCTTCCAAAGAGCCAATATGTTTGCGAATGATATCCGCTTTGGGGGAAGACTAGAAATCGGTGTAGGTGAAATAGACCTATTTGTGAATTATGATATCAACAATTATTTCCAAAAGGACAAGGGCCCTGAATTAAACGCCCTAAGTTTTGGCATCATCCTTTAAACATCAATGACATGAAAAAATATTCGACTGGATCCCTTTTAATTTTGTTTTGTTTAATTCTTGGAATCCCAATGCAAGCATTTGCACAGATGAAAACGCTGGTGGATACCAACAAATCTTTCACAGGTATCACAAAGATTGAAGTAAGTGGAGGGGCCTTGGACATCTACTTTCAAGGGAAGCAGCAGGAAGAAGTCAATGTTGAGGCATTTTTGGAATCTACCTACCATGACCAGGACATCGTCTTTGTGAAGGTCGGAAATGTCTTAAAAATCTCCCATGAAGTCAATAACAACCGATCAGCGTGGAACAATGTACGGACTAAAGGACACATCAAAATTCAAGGACCACGGGAAATGGGCTTGGATATGGCTGCCGGTTCAGGAACACTCCATGCATCACAGGCTATCGCTTCTGAGATTAAAATGCGTGTAGGTTCTGGAAAAATTAATGGCCAGGATTTGAAAGGAAATATTGAAGTCAGAGCAGGTTCTGGATCGATTCATTTGGCCCAGGTAGTGGGTGATGTTGCAGGTTATGTAGGTTCAGGAAATAGTGAAATGAAGGAAATCAATGGTAATGTTAAATACAGTTCCAGTTCAGGCCGGTTAATAGCAAGTAATATTGATGGTATGATGGAAGTAAACCTGACTTCTGGTTCTGCCAAATTGGATAATGTAGCCGAACTCGGGCCCTTAAAACTAACATCAGGAAGTATCAATGCCCAGAATGTAGGCCTTGGTGAATCTACAGGGATTTATGGAACCTCTGGAAACTTTAAAATACAGACCCATTCCAACTTGAAAGACTTCAATTTTCATTTGAATGCCACCTCCGGAAATCTGCGGGTTGGCAATTCCCAATCCAGAAGGTCACTTGCTGTCGACAACGGATCAGACTTAAATATCAAGGGGAACATTACTTCCGGTAACATTTCCATTCAAAATTAGTATCGGGTTGGATATTGATTATTCTTTCTGAAAGCACTTTGATGAAAAATCCCTAAAGGCATTGCCATTAGGGATTTTAATTTTATAGTTTAGTTGATGAATTTTATTTTTCAATCATTGGCTGTACTGTCTTTCACCTTTGGCTCAGACACATCAAAGAAAGTAAATTCTTTTGAAAGTATCATTTGATAGAGCTTTGGAAGGATAAATATAAGCAAAAATAAACCTCCCATAAGTAAAGCACTGTAAGGTTTAACAAAGTAAGAAGCCGAAGAAAGAACTCCCAGTATAAGTAAGGTACTAAATGGCAATGAAATGGCCAGGATATTGATACCAAGAGTCAGGTCAAAGGTCGATTCATTTTTGACCTCATCTTTACCTAAGCTTTCCATAGCCCTGATCGCGGACATGTGTGCAAAAGGCCAGAAACTACATGCAGACAGTGGAAACACAATTGCAAGGATTATTGCAGCCTCGGAAGGCATTGGAATCAAGGCTATCAAAAGCCCACTGAAAAGGAAGGTTATCCCTGCCCTGAATACCAATACAGACCATATCATTTTTATCTGACTCCAATTAAATACCACAGCTATACCAATGTACAAAAGTACAAGTGGTGTCATCATATTTTTTACCATCAATATACTTTCGCTCAAGAAAGTTGGCAAAGTTTCCAGGTTTACCCCAAAAGACAAAAGTACCAGTGCCGTAACTATCACCAGGTTGATGGGTTCCTTGACCATAGCCATCAACAATCCCTTGATTTTAGCCCAGCTGGAATTAACAGGCAATTGATTGATTTTATAGTACCAGGCCGTGGCCAATAAATATGCGATGATCAAAACAAAAACCTTATTTCCAATATCCGCCAATGCCGCCCAGGCCAAATACTCATCTCCAAGAAATTCTACGATAAATGGAAAACAGGAAAGTCCGGGTGCCAGTGATGGCAAGAGCAACAAAAGGGTGCGCATAGTAGGTGTATTGTTTTCTATACCAAATAAGGGTAATAGGTACCTTGTCGCCAATATCATCAGGCCATTAAAGGCCAGTGCCAAAAGCGGCAAAATCAGTAAATCATGATTGACTTCAATACTTAGCAAGGCTACAAAAATCATAGCAGGAAGTGCCAAATCCAAAATCATGATTTTTAAACCATTTTTATGGTCTTCTTTCAGTATTTTTCTCTTCAGCAAAATGCCGATTAATATCAGTAACAAAAGAGAAAATGTCTTGTGCAACGCTATACTCATGAATGGACTCTAATTAGGTAGTTACTGTTTTGAATGAATCAACAAAAATTTCCATTTCTTCCATGGTACCCATACTTACTCTGCACCATGGCTTATCATGGATATTGAAGACCCTGATACCCACACCTTTTTCATTCATAGCCTTCAAAAATTTTGGACCATCCATCGCAATTGGGAAAATCATAAAACTGGTGTAAGAAGGAATAATATCATATCCTAAAGATGTGATTTCACGACTGACAAATTCTCTGCTTGCGGCATTTAATGTGCGGCAATTTTTAAGAAATTCCTGATCTTTCATGCTGGCGATCGCACCTTTGAGGGAAGTTACGCACAAACCCATGGTACTTCTGACTTTGGTAGTAATGGATTTGATCCTATCGGGCTGGGCTACTATATATCCAATTCTCAAACCTGCCATGCCATGGATTTTACTGAATGTTCTGGCAACAATCACATCATGTCCTTTCGAGACAAGTCCTACCATAGAATGGGATTCCGGATTATCCAAAAATTCCAGATAAGCCTCATCCACAAAAACGGGGACTTTCGTACTAACAGTTTTGCAGAAGTCCTTCAATTCACTGCTATTTGTAATACTGCCGGTTGGATTATTGGGATTGCAGACATACACCAATTTGGTCTCACCATCTACAGCACTCGCCATGGCATCCAAATCATGGGAGTGATCTGGTGTGAGTAACACAGGCTTCCAAGTGGCTCCCATAGCTTGGGCAGTTTGGATCAAAGACATATAAGATGGGTCTGCTGACACCACATTTCCGCCTTCCATAAAGCGAACAAATGCTATTTTCTCCAAAAGATCCGACGAACCTGGACCCAACATGATGTGTTCAGGGCTCACTCCCTCTTTTTCTGCAATCATCTCGATCAAAGTAAATGCGTCCCGATGTCCATAGCGATTGCCCATGCTTATGGACTCTGAAATAGCCTGAATTACTTTTGGAGAAGGTCCATAGGGGTTTTCATTGGCATTCAGTCTGGCCAACATACGGGACTCATTGAATGGAGATGCCGAAAGTACTTCGCTAAGTACACTTTTAGAAGCAAAACCGGATTTACCGGAAGCAAGAGATGGAATACTGGGGGCTACAACTATCCCCCCCAAAGTGAACAGGCTGGATTTGATCCAACTCCTTCTGTTGATGGTTTTCATATTTATATTGGTTTCCTAGTGATTTCAACACAAGGTTACTTTGGGCAGGTATAATAAGCTACTATATTTAAACCAAATTTTAAATAA
>NZ_SLAP01000156.1 GCF_007126775.1 Cecembia sp.
GAAATAATAATCCAGTCCTGCCCTTACATTGTTGTCCAGCGTATATAGCCTGCCATTGACAGTTTGTTTGGTGATGAACAATGAATCTCCCCCAAATGCTTCCTGGTATAAATTTCCTTCTTTGATGATCTTTCTTTCTGCAATGCCATAGTTGATAAACCAATTGATTTTTTTATGTCTATAGTTCAAATTGGCAGAGAGTCCAAGGTTAGTGGGGGAACCGACAATTCCTTCAATAGAACCATTGAATCCCTGATTGTTTTCTTTTTTGAGAATGATATTGATCACACCTGCCATTCCTTCGGCTTCATATCTGGCGGAAGGGTTGGTGATGATTTCAACCCTTTCTACCATACTGGCTGGTAATTGCTGTAAGCCCTGACTTCCTTTGAAACTGACCAATCCCGAAGGTTTGCCGTCTACCAGTATCCTTACATTGTCGGATCCTCTAAGCCGAACATTGCCTTGACTGTCCACCGTGACAGATGGGAGATTCATCAGGATGTCAGAAGTGGTTCTGCCTGCATTGGCCAGGTCTTCCCCTACGTTAAATACCCTTTTGTCCAAAGATAGCTCCATCAGGGGTTTCTCCCCTTGCACAGTTACTTCATCCAATTGACTCAGGCTACTGCTTAATTCAATGGTCCCCAATTCTAAAGGTGAATTGTTTCGGCTCAATGTGAAAAAATCCGATTGGTAATCATCATAACCCATAAATTCAACGAGAATGGAGTAGGTACCCAAAATAATTGGGATTTCGAAAGCTCCTTTTTCATTGGTAATTCCTCCTTCAATCACTTCATTGGATTCATTGTATACTGCTACTGTTGCAAAGGGTAAAGCCAATTGGGATTCTTTGTCCACAACTACACCTTGGATCAGACCATTGTCTGATTGCTGAGCAGGGGTGTTATGAAACAGAAAAATGAAAATTAAGCTCAATATAATCTGAGCGATTAAGCGGAAATGATATCCTGAAATTGGAGCATTCAAGGTTTGATTGGTAGGTTATAGGCTGAGTTTTGATGATAACTTGTCTAATCTCAAGTATTTCAACAGGAGGAATATAAGAAAAAATGTATTTCTGAATTGCTCATTTTATAGAGAAGGTAAAATATGGATTTGGGTTTGAACACTGTCCTATAAAGCCCCAAGGGCTGAACTGTGGATACCCAGACTGGAACTTGAGGAAGTCTGGGATAAAATTTGTTGATTTGTCCTCTTTTCGATATAGTTTCAAACAAGCTGTGATAAACTCTAAATTATAATCCAAAGCTTAAATTAATATTGGCCCTCATCAGGCCATACCACTAGTTCCCCGCTTCTTTTGTCTTTTGGTCTGAAGGCGTTGACATCTCTTAGATAGAATCCTAATTTTCGAGTCAATTCAACTACTTTTTCCGGATGTATGGCAGCGATGTTATTAGTTTCTCCAATATCCTCAGGGATATTGAAAAGTTCCAATTCTCCATTTTTGTACCAATACACCAATTTCCAATCTCCATCCCTTATCGTACTCGTGGCTCCTATCCCTGGGCCAGTTGGCCCCCAGTTATTGGGATAATGCCAGATCAAAGGTTTTTGCCTAAACTGACCCTGAGCGTCACCTTGAATGAAAGGAGTAAGATTCTCTCCATCAACTGTTTGAATGGTTTTTGGTATTGGGATATTGGCCATATTAATGAGCGTTGGAAAGAGGTCCTCAATGATGAGGTAATCCCCGAAAATGCTGCCTGGTTCAATGATTTTAGGCCATTTGATCAGCATCGGGATCCTGATGCCCCCTTCATAGGCTGATCCTTTTCCACTGTTCAGGGGAGTATTGTGCTGATGGGGTATTCCTCCTCTGGCGGAGGCACTTAAGCCCCCATTATCGGACAGGAAAATGATTATGGTGTTTTCGTCCAGGTTATTTTCCTTCAGATAATTCATGATGTCCCCGAGGCTTTTATCCATGCCCTCTACCATTGAAGCATACTTTGCTTCCGGTTCTTCCAGGTCTTGGTATTTGTCATAAAACCTCTTGTCTGCCTCCAGTGGAATATGGACCGTATAATGGGAAAAATAAAGAAAAAAAGGTTTGTCAATTTGTTTGGCCTCCTCGAGTGCGGCAATTGCTTCCAAAGTAAGGGCTTCTGTAAGGTGGATACTGTCGCCATGATATTTTTCCAAACCAGGCACTCCCCAAGGAAGGGTATGTGTGTCTGGTTCTGCATTTCCGAAATTTTTTTCCCCCAAATAACTGCCTAAACCTCCTGCTGCATGTCCTGCAATATTGATGTCAAAACCAAGGTTCAATGGATTTTCTCCAGGAGTATCCATGGCACCCCAATGGGCTTTCCCGACGTGAATGGTGTGATAACCATTGTCTTGAAGAATAGAAGGCAAAGTGGTCGCAAAAACGGAATTATTAATGCTGTCCACTGGCTGCAAACCGTTTAAATTCCAAATTGGATATTCCAATATTTCGTCTTGATGATCTGTAGAAATATCTTTCCTTAAGGTCCAATTGGTGACCCCATGTCTAGCTGGATTCATCCCAGTCAAAAGACTTGTACGCGAAGGAGAGCACACAGCATGGGCGTAAGCTTGCGTAAACTTCATTCCTTCACTGGCCAGTTTTTCCATATTGGGGGTATGATAACGCCTGTTCCATGCTGTGACTTCAGTCCAGAATGGAACAGAAGTATCTTGCCAGCCCATGTCATCTACAAAAAATACCACAATATTGGGTTTTACAACCTGTGTCTCCTTTGTCCTTTGGCATGCCAATAAAAGCAAGGAAAGTAATAAAAGAAGGAGCACATTATAAAAATAAGATTTCATCAGACCTTTTGGTTTAGGGAAATAAGAGATGAAGAAAAATATAAAAAACTGATGGACAAAGCAAACAGCCCAAACCGGTGTAAAAAGTAGCTGTTACTGCACCATAAGGAACCAGCTTGGGGTCAGTGGCAGCCAATCCTGCAGCTACACCACTGGAAGTCCCCATGATGCCCCCATAAGCCATGGCAGATTCGGGACTGTTGAGGCCTATCCGTTTGGCTGCCATTGGGGTAAATATGGTGACTGCAATGGTTTTGATCAGTCCTGTCCCTATGCTGAGTGCGATCACTTCTGAAGAAGCGCCTAAAGCTGCACCGGTCACAGGTCCTACGATATAGGTACATGCTCCTGCACCGATGGTACACAGGCTTGCTGCATCTCTAAATCCCCAAGCAAGCGCCAATAAAACGCCTATGATGAAAAAAAGGACAATCCCTATCAACAAAGAAATAAATCCCAACATACCGGATCGGATAATTAGGTAAAGACTGGCCCCTATAGCTGTGGCTACAATCGCAAAATCCCTGAACATAGCCCCTCCCAAGAATCCAATTCCTGAAAAAAGTGGGAGATCGGCCAAACCTTTTTCTCCTCCAGTCAGAAACCCACCCCAATAACCCAAAATGAGTCCAAAGAATATGGCTATGGCAGAGCCTGGAATTCTGGATTTTAGGATTTTTTTGGAAATAATTTCAGAGATTAGGACTAATAAACCAATAAATAAAAAGGCAAAAATCAGCCCGTTTTTTTCAATAATATCAAAGGCTATCTCCATCGGATTTGGGTTTGAATTTTTTCAAAATGAGGGGGAAAACCCAAAAAGAGACCAAAACAGGTAATAAGCCGGCTGCTATGGCCAAAGTTCCTGAAGTAAGGGCAGATTTGACATTGAGACTAGCGGCCATGGCGATGACCACAGGAATATACAATTTGTTCCAAAAATCTATACCTGCCTCCATTTCAAAAGACATCAGGCTGTTTTTAACCAGCCATTCTTTGAGGAACATTAAGATGATCATGGCAAAACCTACACCGCCTACATTTGCGTTTATGTTGATCAGACTTCCCAAAAACTCACCCATCCATTGTCCTACAAGGAAGGAGAGGGCCAAAACAGCTAAGCCATAGATATTCATGGGCTAGAATAATTTTTTCAGTTCGTTTTTGGTCACTTTGCCCATAGTATTTCTGGGAAGATCTTCCACAATCAGATATTTTCTTGGAGTTTTGTAGGCCGGTATTTTTTCTCTAATCCAACGTTTTAGCGATTCGATATCTATGGCTGCTTTGGTAACCAGAGCGGCTACTACTTTTTCTCCCCATTCTTCATCTGGGACACCTACTACACCACAATCTTTGATAGAAGGATGTGTGCGGATTACCTCTTCTATTTCAAGGGCTGAAATCTTATAACCACCTGACTTGATGATGTCTATAGAGTCCCTGCCCAAGATTTTGAAATAACCAGCCTCCATGACCGCAATGTCCCCGGTTTTGAACCAACCATCTTTGGTAAAAGCCTTGGCAGTAGCCTCAGGTTTTCCCCAATAAGCCTTGAAAACACTTGGCCCTTTGATTTGAATTTCTCCAGGTTTATCCAAAGGAATTTCATTGTCCTGCTCATCACATAACCTTACCTCAACTCCCCGCAGTGCTTGGCCAATATGTCCTGCCCTCCTCTCCCCTTGATAGGGATTGCTAATGGCCATCCCAATCTCGGTCATGCCGTACCTTTCCAATAAGTAATGCCCGGAAATCTGATACCATCTTTCCATCACCGAAATTGGCAAAGCTGCAGAGCCGGAAACCATCAATCGAAAGGTTTTTAACCGATCTGTGATTGCTTTTTGTGATTCTTTTGATAGGGTATCATAATAAGAGATCAGTTTGAAGTAGATAGTAGGCACTGCCATGAATACATTTACCCTCCCTTCCATGAATATTTCAAAAATAGTTTTAGCATCAAATTGAGGCAGGAATTGGACAGTGGCCCCAGACCAAAGGGCGCAGGAATTGACGTTGATAATGCCGTGTACATGGTGGAGGGGGAGAATGGAAAGGGTATAATCAGAGGAATTCCACCTCCAAGAGTCAACCAATGTACTGATCTGTGCTTCAATATTCGCATGAGTGGTTAAGACTCCCTTGGGCAAACTAGTAGTACCGCTGGTATACAAGATCATGGCCCCTCTGTCTTTACTGATGTCCGGTAAAGTCTTTTTTTCTGCCGTTTGAAAGTCTTTGGTACTGATAAATTTAATTTTTGGGTCCTGTTGGTAGGGAGAAAGGATTTCCTCGAATTCAGCACTCACCACTAGAAAATCGGCTTCAGTGTCTTCGATGACATATTGAAGTGAATTGAAGGGGTAAGTTACGCATAGGGGCACTGCAATTCCTCCGGCTCTCCATATGCCCCATTGAACTGCTATATAATCGAAGCCAGGGCTCACCATGAAAGCAACCCTTATCTGATTGAGGTCATTCTTTTTTTCAAGTAAATAGCTGGCAATACCATGGCTTTTGGCCAGGAGTTTCTCATAAGAGTAAGCTCCTGATTGATCAATAATCGCAACCTTTTCTTTCAACTTTTTTGAGGTTTCGAATAAGCTTAACATGTTGGATTACGGGTAGATTGATTTTTTGATCAAGATAGTAAATTAGGGATTCACTTGCCATTTTATTCTTTTGAAGACGATTTCTCTGTAATTGTTCCTTTCGTAGAGGATGCCAAGGTGATCTTCATCCAGTTGGACAAGATCGCTATAAGCCGTCCAAGAGGACTTGGAGGGGTCATCAGATTTATCTACTAATATGGATTGCGTCCAGTTTTTCCCTTCATCCCGACTGATTTTGATGGTGAGATTATCTCTTTTTTGGAGATCAGAGGCATTGGAATGGGCAAGGATTTTTTTTCCATTACTTTCACTGATATCTAAAATGGACCCTTGGCATACCGGGTCTGGAAGTTGTGGTTCAAAGTAATATTCCTCCCAGCTTTCCCCGCCATCATTTGAAAAAGCTAAAATCCTTTGCCTGATATCCCCTCTTTGATTTCGGATACTCATAATCATCCTGCCATTAGATAATTCCGCTGCGATGGCTTCGTTGGAGCCGGGAATAGAAATTGATGGGGAAAGTTGGAAGCTTTTGCCATGGTCATCTGTGAAGAAACCATGCGCTTGATAATCTGTAAATCCCTCTTGAGGAGGGCCTTGGGAGTGATTGGCAGCGACATAGATTCTGCCTTTATAGGGTCCCTCCTGAAATTGAAAAGCATGCCCCGGTGTATTGGCGTAATGTCTCCAATCCTCCGGATTTTGATATGCTGGGTTGAAATCCGGATTATTTACTTTATGGACCTGATCCGTAATGTTGACTGGCAGTTCCCAGCTTTCTCCCATATCTGTTGAACGTGTGTACCAAACTTCTCTTACTCCCTCATTGAGCCGGATATTGTATTCGTGGTGGTTTCCGGTATTAAAAAATACATAAATTACTCCTTCGGGGTACTTTGGGTCAAACCTATCCACCACTGGCGCCGGATTTCCAGCCTGATAGACTCCATGATCTACAAAAAGTTTTAAAGGACTCCAAGTCTTACCCTGATCCTTGCTTTTTTTCATCACCAGGTTGATGTCGCCATAGTCATTACTTCCATGTACCCTGCCTTCGGCTATCGCAAGTAATTCAGTATTGGGCAGGGAAATAATTGCCGGGATGCGATAAATGGCATGTCCTTCTTTACCTGATTCGAACACAAGGCTTTCTTGCCCCATAGCTTGTGGTATCAAGAAGATCCAAATGAGGAAATGGGTAATTGTTCTCATAAATGATTATTTGGGAAGATTGAATTTAAGTTGCATTATCTTGTCATACAACATGAAGGGTAACATTTTAGCCAAAATTCTAATGCATATTCCATCTAAATTAGCCATAATTGGAATCAAAACATATATTACAATTCAACCTGAGTAAGTAGCATATTAACTTTTTTTCTATGTTACTTGGCTCATTTAGCAACTTACGGTTACTTTTAAAGCGTCTTCGAATTAGTGGACTAATTTTTTTTCACCTTATTGACCACTTATTTAAAGTTAGCAACTTAGCATTACTTTTTAATAATGTTTTAGAATTCGGGTTTAACCTACCTGGAAAAAAAGCCAAGGGCATCACTGTTTTAAGTAATGCCCCTGATCGGAAAAGTTTATTATATCAAGGCCTTCAAAAAGCCTGAATGAATTCCTTAGTATATTTATGCCTTCTGTATTGGGAGTCCATAATCGTTGTCCAAGAGAATGGCGTCCAAATCCTCACCAGGTAATGCAATGATTACTTCTTTTTCTTCATCCCATTCTACCTTCCGGCCAACTTTGTAAGAAAGGCCTGCCATATGCGCTGCTATGGCTTCTTCGAAACCTTCCTGAATGCCACAGCTTGGCTCACCGCCATTACGGATACAGCTCAACCATTCCCTGATATGGAGGAAGGTGGAATCCACCCTTTTACCATCCCGGTAGGTCCAAAGTAAGCCTTTATCTGCAAAGTATTTTGCCGTAGCAGATGTAACAGCATCCACACCACCGGCACTCGGGTCATACTGGAAAATGGGGACTTGAGGGTCAATTCTTCCTTCTTCAATAAGGTCTTTGTACTTGGTGGATCTTGGGTCTGCATAGATGGTCAGTGTATTGCCCAATTCCATACTGGCATCATGACCCATCAATACGGTACCCCTTTCAAACTGATTGCCCAAGGTGGCACTGTACACCAAAGTCATTCCTTTTTCTTTGTCTTCCCTTTGTGTTCCGCCCGTAGTGAAGTCTGGGAATTCCATATTGACATGCATGACGTCAGGAACATTTCTGCCATCTCTATGGGTATAGATGCCACCTGATGCAGTTACATATTTTGGAATACCCATATTCAGGATACAGTTGATCCTATCGTAGTCATGGGTCAGTAAGTCACCCGATAAGCCAGAGCCATAGGCCCACCACTTTCTCCAACGGAAAAAGTGTTCTGTATTGAAGGGTACTTTTGGGGCTGTACCCAAAAAAGCATTCCAATCAATGGTCTTTGGAGAAGCTTCTGGATGTATGTCATACTGCCAGGCACCATTATCATCGTTTCTATTAGTTGTGGTCATTATCAGTGACACATGACCTAAGGTATTTTTGGCCAGGGCATCCATAGCGGTCAGGAAGCTTTGGGTTTGTCGGTGCTGATGACCTACTGCGAAAACCGCTTTTGGATTTTTACGACAGGCTTCCCTGAGTTCATAAGTTTCCTGAACAGTATGCGTCATGGGTTTTTCCAGATAGACGTGGATTCCCGCCTCTATAGCGGCTATTGCCATGGGTGCATGCCAGTGGTCTGGCGTGGCAATGATGATGGCATCCACTTCTCCACTATGAATGAGGTCCAGGTAATTCGCATAGCGTTTACACGTATTGTTCTCTTTATTAAAAGATCGCAATGCATCTTCCGCCCGGACATCAAAAATATCGCAGATAGCAGTAAGTTTAACATTCAGATTTTCTTGTGCTCTAAAGTCTTCCAGTCTTTTGTCATTTGGATTCCTGGCAGCAGAAGCGGCCATGTCTTCCAGCCATTCATTGGTCGCAAAACCCAAAGAGCGCATCAATTGCTCCCCTCTGATACCAAACCCAATCAATCCTATCCTTAGCGGATCACCACTCATAGGGCCACTTTCAGGTGGTGGGGTAGCTTTGATATTGAGTTTTTCCAAGAGAAAATCCCTTTCCAATTTGGCTTTTTTGTTTTGGTCAATACCAGCAAACCATACCGCTCCCAATATAGGGATACCTCCAAGGCTCTTGAGCAAATCCCTTCTCGAAAATCCTTTAAATAGTTTTTTATCTTCTGCCATGTTCTATAGGTTTTAGGTAGTGGAAGGTTTGATTTCTTTTTTTGCAAAGAGCCTTTCCAGTCCAAATGAGGTGGAGGTAGGAAAGAGGAAGATGACCAATAAGGCGGCAGCTTCTATCAAATTTTTATTGACAATCCAATAACTGCCCTCAGTCAATCCTTGTGGGTAACCAGGAAAGGGAGGGTGAGCCAGGTAGTACATTAATAACAAGCCTATGCCTAAGATACTGGCTAATTTGGTTTTGAAACCCAATATCAAACCTGCCCCTATTAATAAAAGGGCTGCGATATTCAATGTGTCTACAATGGATATCATGGATTCGCTTGCCAACCAGCTGAAAAACGATTTCATATACGTGGCGCTGAGCAAATATCCCTTGGCAGTCCAAGAAGGGCTGTATAGTTTGATTACGCCTTCATATAAAAAATGCCAACCTACAAAAAGGCGCAAGAGCACAAGGGCTATTGTCTGTAACGATGATAATTTCTCTTTTTGGTTCATCTTTCTTTCGTTTTAGGACAAACGATATTACAGCATTTTCTTTTTGAAAAATATGATAAAAGTCAATCAAGGGGCTGATTGATAATCTTTTTGTTGAAATTCTTTCTAAAAAGACTGATTATCAAACTACTTTAACCTTTAGCATAATGTATCCAATAAGAAGAAGTATGGCTTGGATAAAAAAAACAAGGGTAATTATTTCCAGGCCGTATTGTCTGGATAAAAATCCTGAAAAAGCGGGTAAAAGCGCCCCTCCCATCATGGCTGCGGAGACCTGAAAACCAATAATGGTGCCTGCCTGATGCGTTCCAAACCAATTATTTACGGATGAAATCATGGAAGGGAATATGGGGGCACAACTTAATCCAACAAGCACTACTGCCATAAAACTTAACTGCATATTTATATTTAAAAAGAGCACCAAGGTTCCCAATATCAGTCCGGATGCTGCTAAAAAGATTACCTTAGGGGTAGCCACTTTTTTCAGAACAAACCCAAATACAATCCTGCCCAATGTCAGGCTTCCCCAATAAGCACTTACCCAAAATCCACCACTTGCCTCACTGACATTTCTGGATTTGATCAAAATGCTATAAAGCCATTGGCCTATTCCGATTTCAGTTCCAGTGTACAAAAAAAACAACATGATGCTTACCCAAACCTTAGGCTGGCTCAGAATCTTTATGTACGAAGTATGAGAGCTCGTATTGTCTTCCTTATCCTGTTGTTCCCAGAGCTTGGAAGTGGCAAAGAAAAGAATACCTAATAAGATTTGGATACTCCCTACAGACCAATAACCTGCTTTCCAAGTATGTCCCTGAATGATAAATGCAGTCAGTATCAATGGGCCTGAGGTAGCCCCGATTCCATAAAAAGCATGCAACCAATTGACCACACTGGCGCTAAATTTTGCTGATGCAAAAACATTGATAGACGTATCAATAGCACCTCCACCTGTACCAAGGAAATATGCTGCGATAATCAATAGAAACCATTCCTCTATCAGCACGAATGCAAATAGGCTGGTACCGGTCAAAAAGCAACTCATTGTCAACAGTAGACCCAATGATACTTTTTCCATGATTTTGCTATTGCTCAGGCTACTGCTCAGATAACCTGCCACAAAGCTGATCAAAAGTATTCCCAGTCGGTCCAAAGGAACCTGCAAACGATCACTTATGAATGGCCAGGCTACGCCCAATAGCCCATCCGGAAGTCCAAGACTGATAAATGCCAGAAAGGAGATTAATATTAAAATCTTTTCCTTGCGCATGGAAATTTCAAGAGTTTTGAATTTATTGAACAAACCAAAAATAGGAAGCTAAGCCGAAAAATACTGTTGTTGTGGAGAAATTATAGCATGAATTAACCATAAATCCATTTCCTCTGGTTTATACTTCATCAGGCTTTTTTATTTATTGGATTTTGGGAATCTGAATTGGAAATTAATGGTTTAATTTATAAGAAGTTTAAATCACGTTTTTTTACAAATGGTCATGATGGGAGTAAATGGAGATATTGAGCGTTTAGTTAGAATCAATTTTCCCGATTTTGAAAACGAATTGGTCAATAAAATAGCTGAAGAAGGGGAGTTGGTACTCTTCCCTGCTGATGATTTGATCATGGATATTGGTCAAAAAGTAGAACAAATTCCACTTATTGTAAATGGGATTGTAAAAGTCTTTAGAGAAGATGAAGAGGACAATGAAATTTTTCTTTATTACTTGAATCCTGGAGAAGCCTGTGCGATTACCTTGATCTGTTCTGCAAGAGAAGGATTCTCTAAGATTAAGGCCATACCTATGGAAGACACCACGGCTGTAGTGCTGCCCATCAGTAAACTGGATGAATGGATGCCCAAATATCAGTCTTGGTATCTCTTTGTCATGGACAGTTATCAAGATAGGTTCGAAGAATTGTTGAAAGTGGTGGATGCCATTGCCTTCAGACAAATGGATGAAAGACTGATTGAATATTTGGAAAAAACAGCGGTTGCCAGCCAGTCTAAGCTCATTAAAGAAACCCAAAGTCAAATTGCGCTTGAATTAAATTCCAGTCGCGAAGTCGTAGGTCGGTTATTAAAAAAATTAGAGCAACAGGGCCGAGTCAAGGTAAGTAGGAATCAAATAGAATTATTAAGTTAAAAAAAGTGGGCCCTAAAACCCACTTTTTCAATCTTTAGATATCTTTTTTAGCCAGATAAAAATCAACCATTTCGTAGTCGCTTGCTTCTCTTTCCTGCATTTCGGCTACTGTTTTTGGTGGTGGAACGATTACTTTCTCACCGGGAGTCCAGTTCAGGGGCATGGCCACTTTGTGTTTATCGGCAGTCTGAAGTGCAATGAGCACCCTTTTGATTTCATTCATGTTTCTTCCCACATTCAATGGATAGTACATGATCAATCTGATTTTACCGTTTGGATCGATAAAGAACACCGCCCTCACGGCAGCTGTTTCACTTTCTCCTGGTTGCAACATACCATACAGCTTGGACACTTTCATGTCAATATCAGCCACAATCGGGAATTCGAACAAAACCCCTGTATTTTTCTTCACGTTGTTGACCCAGGCAATATGGGAGTGGATAGAGTCAATGCTCAATCCCACCAACTTGGTGTTGTGTTCATCAAAATATTTTTGATCTAAAGCAAACCCGCTCATCTCCGTGGTACAGACAGGCGTAAAGTCAGCTGGGTGCGAGAAGAAGATGGTCCAACTATCTTTTATATATTCGGAAAACTGCATAGGACCCGTCGTGGTCATTGCTTTGAAATCAGGTGCTTGATCACCTATTCTGGGCATGGTTATTATTTCTTGCTCGTTCATTTTTATTTGTTTTATCGGTTTTGAATCATTTGTTATATCAAAGGTCGCTAAATGCTAGGATATGGACTGAGACCTAAGTCACTATAGGATAATAAAAATGATAGAAAAAATCTATAGGACATATCGGATTTTTAAAATTTAAATAAAAGTTCAGGATTGGTAATGATAACCTTACGCGTCATGCTGATCCGCCACAGACGGAGAAGCATTTTCCATAGTTTGGGAGATTCTTTGACTCCGTAGGCTTCGTCTACCATTGACAGATTACCAGACTCGTCACCCTGAGAGAAGCGAAAGCCTGCCCCGATCTTTTCGGGGGGTCTCCCAAAATAAGAGGGGATGCTTCGACTCCGCAAGCTCCGCTCAGCATGACGTTTCAATAACTGTCATTTCTTTTTCTGTATATTCCCCTAAATGTTAAAATCTCATAATGACGCCAAAAAACGAAATTCCTTCCCCTCTCTTTAAATACCAAATTTTAAAATCTTAGGGTGACGGCACAAAACATGGCATTCCCATCTCCGCAAAAATCAATAAAAATCAAACCTTGACTGGTACTACCAGTTTTCCAAGCCGACCAGCTTTTTACCTAAATCTGATAATTCAGCTGTGTCATACTTGGTCTTTTCCCAGTTTCGAGGGTCCCCTGGGAAGGCGTAACCTGTTGGGGCAATTCGGTGTTTCCAGGAATTGATCCGCCATTGCCTCAAAGCTTCATTATCTTCCTCTGCTGGCATCATGGAAATGTATTGTGCGATTCTAACCTTATCAGAGCGATTGGCCCGAATCCCATGGGGTAGGAGGCTGTTAAATATCAAAAGGTCTCCTGCTTCTAATTTTACTTTGACAATTTGGTCTTTAAATACAGAGATATCAGGGATAAAAGGATTCCTGTTGGCCGGCTGTGTCAATTTCCAGGTGTCATAAGTGCGGTAAAGTTCTGGGATACATTGAAAACCGCCCATATTTTCGTCCGTTTGATCTTCAAGTGCCAAGACGCCCTGTACATTTTGCGGTTTGGTCTCCGGATCATAATCCCAATGAATAAAAGCTTTGTATTCGTAGCCAGGTCGGATTGGGAAATTCAAGTTGGCCCGGTCAATGGTCACCCACAACTTCTCTGTTCCCCATATATCTACAAAGGCATCGTATACTTTGGGCATTTGTCTATTGTTCCATAAATGCTGATTATTATACACTTCTACCATACCTGTTCCCACCAATTCCTTCATCTCCATTTCATTGTAAGGGTTTTTGTACCAGGTTGTAGGGTCATTTGGGTTTTTATCTTCAAATTCCCATAAAAAATCGGCTGTTGCTTTTGCCTGCTTTTTAGATACGGCGTTTTTTATGATCACATATCCATTGTGGTTCCAAAATTTCCAATCTTCTTCACTGAGTATCCTAAGCGGTTTTCCTTTGGAACGGTCATTTAATTTAAATTTGCTGCTTGTGGCTGTGCTGGGGTTACCGGGAATGTCTTTATGGTTTTTATTGGGACTCTCCCGGCCTTCATAGGCTGCTTGCATGGTCATTTAGGTTTTGGGATTTTCTCCTAATATAGCCA
This sequence comes from Cecembia sp., assembly GCF_007126775.1. Taxonomy (GTDB): domain Bacteria; phylum Bacteroidota; class Bacteroidia; order Cytophagales; family Cyclobacteriaceae; genus Cecembia. The sequence goes on from NZ_SLAP01000156.1 coordinate 13,611, forward strand.
ATTATCAGGTGCTTGAAAAGCGATCAGCGCAGTTTGACGATTTTTCGCAAAGCAGGAAGTTTGACTGGCCTTTTGGAGTAAGTAAGAATGGCAACGGTAATGATAATAAAAAATGTTCCTAACCAGTCCATTCCCGTAAAGCTTATGCCCAGCCAAGCGACTGCTACCAGGGCTGCGGATAAAGGTTCAACAGAACAGAGTAAACTTGCTGTCTGTGCACCGATAATGTTAAGTGATGCTAAAAAAATGGAAAAGGGCACAACTGTCCCCAAAATGATGATAAAAGCAAAAACCAACCAGGACTCCATATCCCATTGACCTGACCAGAAATAGGGAGCACTGTACAATAAATAGGAAATACCGCCAATGAACATACCCCAACCGGTAACGGTGGAAGAAGAGAACCTTCTCAAAAGTTGTACAGGCTGAATGGTATAAAATGCCAAGGCAATGGCAGACAAAATACCCCAGACTAAAGCTATTTCTGAGATGACCAAGCTATTAAAACTTCCATGGGTAACCAATAAAAAAGTACCCACCAAAGCCAAAGCCAAAGCAATGTATTCAGAAATCTTTGGCCATCTTCTGTTTTTGATTGCATAGAAGCCTACTACGAATACTGGCCCTATATATTGAAGCACTGTCGCTGTGGCTGCATTGGAAAGGCTAATGCTATAAAAGTAAGTATACTGCACTGCGACCATGCCCAAGATGCTAAAGAGCAGAATTTCAAATATATCCCTGCGTCTTTTCCATATCTGAAATGCATCTGTGTTTTTTCTGGTCAAAGCAAAGAGCAATAAAACAGATCCTGCTACTACCATCCGCCAACACACCAACCATCCAGGATCCACATTTTTGACTTCAAAGAGAAACTGGGCACATGTTCCGGATATCCCCCACAATATGGCTGCGGACATGGCCATGATAAAGCCATAAATGAGTGGTCGTTCTTTCACTGAAATAGGATAAAGAATTGAAAGGGCAAAGAAAGTTAATTTTCTTCAAAATAGCGCTTTATTGTGTATTCAGGCTGCCAGCGATCTGGGCTTCGTTTTAGGGTGTCGGGATTGTAGGCCATTGGTTTGATAACATCAGCTGTTAGCTTCACGGTATCTTGGGCATCTATTTGCTCTTTAGCCAAAAGTGCTAGAAGTTGTTCTATTTGAGCCGAGTATGATGGATTCTCTGCCAGGTTATTGATTTCTAAAGGATCTTTTTCCAAATCAAATAACTGGGTATAATCTCGTTCCGGATAACGGATAAGCTTCCAATTATCCTTTCGTATCGCCCTTACCGTATTGCGGTACGCGGTAAAAAGGGCATCCCTCACCGATGTCTTTTCTCCTAGGATTACAGGTACTAGACTTCTGCCATCTAGTGCTTCTTTAAGGGGCAGACCAACCAATTCCGCCAAGGTAGGGTAGAGGTCATGAATATAGGCGAAAGCATCAAGTTCCTTGTTAGAAGGTATTCCTGGTCCTTTGATAATGAGAGGCACTTTAATACTGTGCTCGTAAAGACTTTGTTTTCCCAATAACCCATGACTTCCAACGGCAAGCCCATTGTCTGCTGTATAAACGATGATGGTGTTTTCAAGCTGACCTGTCTCCTCCAATACTTTCAATATCCTTCCTACATGATAATCTACATGCGTGACCAAAGCAAAATAATCAGATAGGATCATTTGGATTACCTCTGGCTTTCTAGGCCAGCCGGTAAGGTTTTCATCGCGCACGGTTAAATCATCAAATTGAAAAGGGTGAAATGGCATGTAGTTGCCTGGCAAAGGGATGGTGCCGTCAGGGTAATAATCAATATAAGTAGCCTCGGGGGAATAGGGGTCATGTGGTGCTGTAAATGCCACATAGCAGAAAAATGGGTTTTCCTCTTCTTTCTGAGATCGGATAAAATCAATGGCTGAATCGGTAAAAAGTTCTGTAGAATACCCTTTCTTCACGGGGTTGTTCAATTTGCCCTCATTATCATAATCCCGCAGTTCTATGGCATAATGATCCGCCATGCCTCCTAAATATACATTTTTAGCTTGCTGAAAGCTCGCCTCGAAAGCTTCTTTCACGTTATGCCATTTGCCAGTACCGAAAGTGGTATATCCTGCCTTTGCAAAATCCATCGTCATTGTGGGCACATTGTTTAACTGGTCTCTAACTTTAAAGAAGTTTTTTCCACTGAAAAGCATGGCTCGGCTCGTCATGCAGATGGCCCCATGAAATCCTCCCATGACGTAAGTGTTGGTAAATCGCGTTCCTTCTATAGCCAGCTGATCTATTGTAGGTGTTTGTATATAGGGGTTTCCTGCGATACCTAAGGTCTCTGCATTCTGGTCATCGGTGAAGATGAAAAGGATATTTGGCTTTTTATTTTCGGTCTTGTTGGCACAAGCAGTTATCAAAATCAAAACGGAGAAATAAATGAGTGTTCTCATGATCGGCGGTTTTTATGCAGTCATTTACCAATATTTCTTGTAATAATTGGGTTTTAATAATTTTACAGAAGTTTACTTTATTTTTTTAAAATTAAAAGGATTTATAGTTCCTTCTGTCAAATTTTATTTGTTTGGTATTGATTAAACGGTTTAATTTAATTTAGAATCATTATCCGTGCTGAAATGAAAAAACCCATCATCTTTTTTGTTTTAATGTTGATGTCAGGAATATTCTCTTGTCAGAACATTTCCAATCAACCAGAATCAAAGCAGCCCAATATCATTTTTATCATGTCAGATGACCATGCCTATCAGGCCATTTCTGCCTATGACAACCGGCTCATTCATACGCCAAATATTGATCGTTTGGCAGAAATGGGTATGCTCTTTACCAATGCCAGTGTGACCAATTCCATCTGTGCACCATCTAGAGCTACTATTTTGACAGGCAAGCACTCTCATTTGAATGGGAAAGTGGATAACCATTTTCAGTTTGACACCACAAATATTACCTTCCCTCAGATACTTCAAGAGGCTGGATATCAAACAGCATTGTTTGGAAAGTTGCACTTTGGCAATAATCCTAAAGGATTTGATCAGTTTAAAATTTTGCCTGGCCAGGGTGCTTATTATAATCCTGAATTTATTACCAAATATGAAGGAAACATAGTGGTTGATGGCTATGTCACCGATATCGTTACAGACATGACATTAGATTGGTTGGACAAGGAACGTGATAAAGAGCAACCTTTTATGTTGATGTATTGGCATAAAGCCCCACACCGCTCCTGGCTAATGGCCGAAAGACATCTGGAGGAATTTACTAGCCGAACTTTTCCTGAGCCTGAAACACTCTTTGATGATTATTCCGGAAGAACTTCTCCTGCAGGCGAAGCAGAGATGAATATCCTGCATCATATGAGTTGGGCAGGGGACCACAAAGTATTTCCTGAGTTGATGGATGAATTGGGCATTGCCGAAATTGGCTTCGACAAGGCCAGATATGCCTACGAATACAGCCGGCTAAATGAATCCCAAAAGGAAAACTTCCTGAAAGTTTATGGTAAAGTCAATGAAGATTTTGCAAATGCTTATCCTAATATGAGTGAGGAGGACAAAATGAGGTGGAAATACCAGCGCTACATGCAGGATTATTTAGGAACCATTCAGGCAGTGGATGAAAATATGGGACGTTTACTGGATTACCTCGAAGCCAATGACCTGATGGAAAATACCATCATCGTCTATACCTCAGACCAGGGTTTTTATTTAGGTGAGCATGGCTGGTATGACAAGCGTTTTATTTATGATGAATCTTTCAAAACCCCATTGCTTATTTCCTGGCCTAATAGGATCAAAGCTGGTTCAAGGTCAGACGAACTGGTTCAAAATCTGGATTTTGCCCAGACTTTTTTGGAAGCTGCTGGGATAGAGGCTCCTTCGGACATGCAGGGAGAAAGTTTGATGCCGATACTTACAGGTAATGAGGACCAATGGACAAGAGATGCGGTCTATTACCATTATTATGAATATCCTGCTGAGCATATGGTCAACCGCCATTATGCCATTGTGACAAAGGATTACAAGTTGGTGCATTATTATTATGTGGAAGATCAATGGGAATTGTTGGATAGGAAGAAAGACCCTTTGGAGCTTAAAAATTTCTATGGTGATCCCGAATATGTAGAAATCAAAGCAGATCTTCATAAAAGATTGGAGGAACTAAGGGTGAAGTATAAAGACAATACAGCCATCTCCCAGCGGTATATTGATGAATTTATGGATGATGCCCTGGATGGGAAAATATTTGGGATAAGTAAAGAAAAGGCCAATGAAATTATCCAGAGGAGGGAAAGTGTGATGAGGGATTGATAGAGGAAAGGGGCTAGATTGCAGCGTAGGAATAAGAGCCAAGTAAAAAGGCAAAAGTAAAAAGTTGAATTTCGAAGGGTTGATTTCGGAATTAAAAGAAATTAAAGGCCTGAAGGGCCGATCTGTATTATCCCGAGGTAAAGCCTTGGGAAAAAATGAAATGTTCAATAAATTCAGAGGTCTGAAGGACCAGCATGAAGCAAAAGGAATTCTCCGATTGGGTTGGTCGTGATTATGTTTTGCGTTATGAAAATCCCAATACCTTGTCTCAGGGTTTTTTAGGATGTTTTTCCCTAAATGTAGTAGGAGCCATATTTTTTTCATTTTTGAATACCCTATTAAAATGGGCTACCTGATGAAAGCCTACTTTGTAGGCTATTTCTGCAATGTCCCAATCTGTGGACAAAATCCAGCGGCAAGCCTGTTCAACCCGTAATTTATTGACATAGGTAATTAAAGTGTGACCAGTGGATTTTTTAAACCAAGCACTAAAATATGTCGGACTCATGGGGACCATTTGAGCGATATGGGACAATTCAATTTTTTGATCAAAATTTTCATGTAAATAACCTTTGATGCGGTTAATTCTGGAGTTTTCCTTATGAAGATGGTTGAGACTGTAATTGGGGGAGTTACTTATACTTGTTTTTTCTTCTTTTTCAAGCCTAATAATCAAGTCAAATAAAGATAGAAGTTGATGACTTGGACCCAAATTTTCAAAATTAGTTATCATTTGAATGATCTCTTGGGAAGGGTTAGGGAAATGAAAACCTTTATCAGCATTTTTTAAAAAATCCGCTAAATGAGACATTTCAGGGAAACTTTCAAACAGTGATAGTGGAAATTGGAATATAATACCACATTGTAATGGGGTATTTTGTTTGCCCTGTGTTGCCCAGGTGTGGGGTAGGTTTTCGCCTAATAGCACCAAATCCCCTTCCTGAAAAGCTTCTATACGGTCACCTACATAGCGGATTCCACGACCATTTTGGATGTAAGTCAATTCAATTTCAGGGTGGTAGTGCCAAAGGTGGGGAAAAGCTTCTACCTCTAATTTTAAGAATTGAAATGATTTGAATTTATAAATGGGAGAAATTTGCTCAAGTGCCGGCTTCATTTGTTTTATTTTATGCTTACTTGTTACATAAATCAGCTTTTTTGCTTAAAATATGCAAAATATTCCGTAAAAATTGAAAAATAGCTTTCACTTCATCTTTTTAAATTTGAGAAAAAACAAAACCATGGCCTATTCAACAATTCATGATGTCTATCCCCTATCCAAGGAGAGCATCGCTTTTTACGAGGAAAATCGCTTTATCAAGCTTAAGCATGTCCTGAACCCTGAAGAGATCCAGCATTTTGGTGCGTTGATTTCGGATGAAGTGGAAAGATTGAATAAAGAAAGCAAGCCTTTGGAAGAGAGAGACACCTATGGCAAGGCTTTTCTTCAGATTTTCAATTTATGGACACAGAATGAAGCCATCAAAGAACTTATCCTAAGTAAAAGACTGGCAAGTATCGCCGCTGGCTTGATGGGCTGTGAAAAAGTCAGGATTTATCATGATCAAGCCTTATTTAAAGAGGCTGGCGGAGGGATTACGCCCTGGCATGCAGATCAATATTATTGGCCTATTGATACTGACAAAACAGTTACTGCTTGGATTCCTTTGCAGGCGACTCCATTAGAAATGGGCCCTCTAGAGTTTTCTGCCAAAAGCCATCATTTAATTTTTGGAAGGGACCTGGAAATTGGTGATGAGTCTGAATTACAGCTCAAACAAAAACTGCGCATCAATAATTTTGAGCATGTGGTAGAACCCTTTGACTTGGGAGAAGTGAGTTTTCATTCTGGTTGGGTATTTCACCGTGCAGGTGCCAATCAAACTGACCAAACAAGGAAAGTAATGACTGTGATCTATATGGATGCGGAAGCCAAACTCAAGAATCCTGAAAACCAAAACCAAATCAATGACTGGAATACCTGGTGTCCTGGAGCTAAAATAGGGGAGGTCATCAATTCCCATTTAAATCCTGTGGTAGAATAAAAAAGCCAGGTCTGCCTAAAATCAGACCTGGCAAAAATGAGGATTTCTGCTTCTGATTATAAACCAGAAGCTTCATTGGAGAACTGAATTTCAATGATGCTCATCAGGATTTTTTCCTGACCGGCATCTGGATTTCTAAAAATAAAGAAGATATCCTGAAAGCCTCCGGTCTCTTTGATCTCGATTCTTGCTTGTGGTGTGTTTTCCCGCCTCCATTGTATAAAATTAACCCCGGCAGGGGGCCTTCTGAACCCTTGGTTAAGAGGTTCCATTTTCTGGGATTGGCCGATAAGTTCTCCATCAGGACTGCCCAATCTCGCTTCCACAAAACCACCTACAGCTCCATTTCTTGGGTTCACATTGACAAAAAGATTGATTTCTTTTACCGCTGTGAGATCCAGGGATTTGAAACCAATATGGGATTGGTCCCCCTCCATGAAGAAATTAATACTTGGTGTGGTCATTAGATTCACGCCTTTGCGGATTTCAGCACTTTGAGGATCAAGAAAGGGGTTTCTTAAGGCCACAAAATCTTCTCCTGCCAGGGAAGTAATTTGCCCTGCACCTTTGTCTGCATAAAATGCTCTTAAAAGGAAACTTCCTTGGCCATCTTCCCCTTCAGGTACCTCAGGCCTAATGTTGCCTTTTATCGCCAAAGGGCTTACTGTGGGCTTCACCTCATTGATGCTTAGGATATAATCAACCATTCTTCTGGCATCTGATTCACTCAGTTCTGGGTGGGCACTCATACCGTGATCTCCCCAGACTCCACTTCCCCCGTTGAGGATTTTATCTGTCAGGTAACTGATATTGTTATCTGACTTGGTATATCTTTCAGCCACAGCTACATAGCTTGGACCTATTGAGGTTTTGTCTATTTGGTGGCAGGACCTACAATCACTTCCTTCAATCAGATTTTTCCCAATATTCAACACCGCCAAGGTCTCAGCCCC
>NZ_SLAP01000010.1 GCF_007126775.1 Cecembia sp.
GGCTTTTGTAATCTGCTGTGTAGAAGAAACTGAAGTTATCCTTTGCTTTACTTCCTTAAGGTTTGCCATAAGATGCTTTTATCTGGAAAGAATTATTCAAAAGTCCCAGCCTAATTATAAATTAAGCTGGAACCTGTGTTTTTTATTTTGCGTATTTTGCAGAAAGATCTTTGGCTGCTACTTCAAGAATTTTTCCTGCTTCATCAATCTTGTTTTTCAATATCAATTCCAAAGCTTCGGGATAATTGCTCTTCAGTAGGTTATAAAACTCAGCCTCAAACTGTCTTGCTTTTTCTACGGGGATTGTATCCATGAAACCTTTGGTAGAAACATAGATGATGGCCACTTGAAGTTCTACTGCAACTGGAGAATACTGCGGCTGCTTTAATATTTCCTGGTTTCTTCTACCCCTCTCAATGGTTCTTTTGGTAGAGGCGTCAAGATCTGAACCAAACTTGGCAAAAGCTTCCAATTCACGGAACTGTGCCTGATCCAATTTCAGCGTACCAGCCACTTTCTTCATAGACTTGATCTGGGCATTACCACCTACTCTTGATACGGAAATACCGACATTGATCGCAGGACGGATACCTGAGTTAAACAGGTTGGTCTCCAAGAAGATCTGTCCATCAGTAATGGATATCACATTGGTAGGAATATAAGCGGAAACGTCACCTGCCTGGGTTTCAATAATTGGAAGCGCAGTCAATGAACCTCCCCCTTTTACCATCGGCTTGATAGACTCAGGCAAGTCATTCATTTGTTTGGCTATATCATCAGAAGCATTGATTTTAGCTGCTCTTTCCAATAATCTAGAGTGCAGATAGAAAACATCACCTGGATAAGCCTCACGGCCCGGAGGTCTTCTTAACAATAGGGACACTTCTCTGTAGGCAACTGCCTGCTTGGAAAGGTCATCATAAATTACCAAGGCAGGTCGCCCAGTATCACGGAAAAACTCGCCAATACAGGCACCTGTAAATGGCGCGAAAAACTGCATCGGAGCAGGATCAGCTGCAGAAGCTGAAACTACAACAGAATAAGGCAGTGCACCACCTTTTTCCAAGGCTGCGACAATTCCTGCTACTGTAGATGCTTTTTGGCCTATCGCTACATAAATACAAAATACAGGTTCCCCTCTTTCGTAAAATTCTTTTTGGTTCAAAATGGTATCAATGGCAACAGCAGTTTTACCTGTTTGCCGGTCACCAATTATCAATTCCCTCTGTCCCCTTCCGATTGGAATCATGGAATCAATGGCTTTGATACCTGTTTGAAGAGGCTCAGTTACAGGCTGACGGTAGATTACACCAGGTGCTTTACGCTCCAAAGGCATTTCATAAAGTTCCCCTGCCAATGGCCCTTTACCATCAATAGGGTTACCCAAAGTATCAACAACCCTGCCTAGCATACCTTCACCTACCTTGATTGAAGCAATTTTCTTGGTTCTTTTGACATTATCGCCTTCTTTAACCAATTTGGAATCCCCAAAGAGTACAGCTCCAACGTTATCTTCTTCCAGGTTAAGTACCATTGCCCTCAGACCATTGTCAAACTCTAACAATTCACCCGCCTGAGCTTTGGAAAGTCCATATATACGGGCAACACCGTCGCCTACCTGGAGTACGGTACCCACTTCTTCAAGTTCAGCCTCAGTCTTGACATTGGAGAGCTGTTCTCTCAATATCGCTGAAACTTCATCAGGTCTAACTTGTGCCATTATAATTTTTTTTAATTGTTATGCTTTTATTAATACATTTTGACGAAATATCTTTGACCAAATTTCAACCTCAAATTACGAAGTTTGCCGCTCAAAGAATCATCAAGTAATTTGTCATTCACTCGCAAAACGAATCCACCGATAAGATCTTTATCGATTTTTTCTGTCAATTCCACTTTTTCCAGGCCTGAAATTTCTTTTACAATTTCTACAAAACTCTTTCGTAAATCTTCAGTCAAGGGTAACGTAGTAGTTACTTCTGCCTCCTGAATACCCATGTAAACATTGTACCGCTTTTTAAATTCCTTGGCTGTAGAAATGAGGACATTTGACCTGTTTTTTCTGGTTACCAATTCAAAGAAGCTCAATGTGATCCCATTTCCCGTCTTTTGAAATAGGGCCTTTAAAACATTGTGCTTTTTATCCGTGTTGACAATGGGACTGTTCAAGAGTAAAACCAAATCTCTATTCTCTGCTGCAATAGAAAGTAATTGATTGACATCCCGGTGAACCTCTTCAAGCTGTTTTTTTTCAACAGCCAATTCAAGAAGGGCTTTTGCATAACGGGATGCAACTTTTATATCTGACATAATTAATTCAGCTTAAGATCTCTTACCAACTCCTCTACCAACGCTTGCTGCGCTGCATCTTTGGAGAAATTCTTTTTTAGAAGCTTTTCTGCAATATCAAGGGAAAGTACACCAACTTGAACTTTTACTTCTTCCAAAGCCGCATCTTTTTCAGTTTGAATAGCTGCTTTTGCATTTTCTATCATTTTGGCACCTTCTTCCTGTGCTTTCTCCTTGGCTTCCTCCACAATCATTCTTGCAGTTTCGGTAGCCTTCAAAAGCATCTCATCCCTTTCAATTTTTGCTTCCTGAATGATCTTTTCATTTTCTGCTTTGAGATTGGCCATTTCATTTCTAGCCATCTCAGCAGATTTCAAAGCCTCATCGATATGTGTTTCTCGCTCCTCAAGGGCAGAAAGAATCGGTTTCCAAGCGAATTTTGCAAGGATATACAACAATATGGAAAATCCTATGATTTGCCATATGATCAAGCCGGAACCAGGTATTATAAGATCCATAAAGATTTAATTTAATGCTTATTTCAATATTTGTTCAATTGATAAAGTTGGGATTGGCCTAGCGCCAATCCCAATTTACTTTCTTAGAAGGTGTAATCACCCAAAGCAATAAGTAGACAAACTACCACTGCAAATAGGGAAACCACCTCAATAAGGGCAGCAATAATCAACATGGCGGTCTGGATTTTACCAGCTGCTTCAGGCTGACGGGCGATGCCCTCCATTGCTTGACCACCGATTCTACCAATACCCAGACCTGCGCCAATCGCAACAATTCCGGCACCGATACCTGCACCCATCAGTGCAAATCCGGCAGATAACAAGATTGAAGTTAACATACGTGTTAGGTTTTATAAATTGAACAAAGAATTACTAATTAATGATGCTCATGCTCTGCTACAGCCTGACCAATATACATGGCAGAAAACAGCGTAAATACATAAGCCTGAATAGTGGCCACCAATAACTCGATCATATTGATGAAAACCACCATAACCGTACTGGCAAGGCCAACTGCCAATGATTCGAAAACGAATATCAAGCCAATGAAACTCAAAATAACGATGTGCCCTGCTGTGATCGCCACAAATAAACGGACCATTAAGGCAAAAGGCTTGGTGAATAATCCGATAATCTCTACCGGGACAATGATTAACAACAATGGAAGTGGAACTCCGGGAGTGGCTACTACGTGCTTCCAATAATCTCTATTACCGTTAATGTTGGTTACAAAGAAAGTGAATATCGCCAAGGTAGCAGTTACAGCAATATTTCCGGTTAGGTTGGCAGCTCCAGGAAATAGCCCTAATAAGTTACCGAACCAAATGAAAAAGAAAATCGTCAAAAGGTAGGGCGTGAATTTTTTGTACTTGTGATGACCTATGTTTGGAAGTGCTATCTCGTCTCTGACGAAAACCACAATCGGCTCAATAAACGAGGCAGCTCCTTTGGGTGACTGCCCGGGATTCTTTTTGTAATGTGAAGCAGCAGAAAGGATGATCCATATTACTATGGCCAAAACGATGAATAGCATAGCCACGTTTTTGGTGATGGAAAGTTCCAAAAAACTCCTGTCCTCATCTACAGCCTTGAGGTGGTCATGCTCATCTATATAATATCCATTATGCGCATATTCTTTACCAAAAACATGGGTCTCGTGGTTTTGAAACTGCGAGGACATATAAAATTCCAAACCTCTGTCAGAAGAATAAATGATAACTGGTAATGGAAGGGTAATGTGGGTGTTCCCAAAAGTTGCAAAATGCCACTCATGCGAATCCTTCACATGGTGCATGATAAAGCCTGTTTTATCCTCTTCATCTCCCGCAGCATGGGTAGCCTGGGAAAAGATCAGCGTTAACGCTGATAATAAAATACTTAGGCAAAGAAATTTACGGAACATCAAATGATTTTTTAGTACCTACTTCGAATTTGGGCGCAAATTAGCTATAAGCATATATATATCAAACAATAAATAGAATAAATAAATGACAAAGAAATTGATCACAAACAAAATTAAATTTTCCTGACCTAGCAACAGCATTACTGCCACAAAACCAATACTACCTAAAAGTCTGATGCCAATGGCTCCCAATAAAATATTTACAGAATTTTCTTTGCTGATTGATAAGAGGTAATGCGTGAAAATTCCTGTCAACCAGGTCAAAATCAGGAAAAAAATAATGATATTTTTTATGCTTTCATGAATCCAAAAATATCCTAGAACTTCCTCAATCAAATAGGTCGTTCCCCAGATCAACAGGGATAAGAGGATCAGTTTTACAGTAAATTTTGCAATTTGTTTCATCTCCTTTACAGCTCAAGGAGCAAAATTAGGTGTTTTTATTTTTCCTCTCCTCATTTGCATCGTTTTTCATCGAAATGTATAATTGATAAAATGCCAACATGATCGATAAAAAACAAAAAAGCAAAAGCCAAACGGGAAATTTCATTTGGCTTTTTTGCTGTAAATAATAACCCAAAGCCGTCCCAAGTCCAATGACAACAAACATCTGAAAGGACAGGCCTATGTATTTGAATACAGGATTCGGCCTACTTTGAGGCAAGTTCTTTTTTGGGTTCATCTACTTTCTGGGGTTTTTCTACTTTCCCCACCTGTTCTGACCCCATCTGACAGCGACCGTTAAAGGTTGCTCCATTTTCAACCACCAATTTATTGGTGACAATGTCTCCAAGGACTAAGGCGGTTTTTTTAAGGTAAAGTACATCGGAACAGATGACCTGTCCATCAACCTTCCCTGATATTTCGGCCTCTGCTGAAGAGAGGTTCCCTTTAATCAGGGCGGATTCACCGATTACAATTTTACTTTTGGATTTGACTGCGCCTTCAACGGCACCCTCTATCCTGATGTTACCTTGGGCGACTATGTCACCCTTGATCTGTGTTTCTTTGGAAATCACGTTGCTGGAGTTAACCATATCTACAACTGATTTTTTTTCTTCGGTCTTGTTAAACATAATTAGTCAAAAGAAATGAAATCTTGGGGATTAAGCGGAGAACCTTTGTACCATATTTCAAAATGAAGATGAGGCCCAGTAGTCAGTTCTCCAGTATTCCCAATAATGGAAATAATTTCACCACCTTTAATTGCCTCTCCTATACTTTTCAATATTACAGAATTGTGTTTATAAATAGAAATTATTTCGTCAGAATGCTGAACAGCGACAACATATCCTGTCCCTAAAGTCCAAGAACTGAAAATTACCATTCCATCAGCGATAACCTTAACAGGCTCATTTTCCTTTGCAACAATATCTATTCCAAAGTGATCTTTTTTAGGATCAAAAGTTGCAGTTACCAGACCTTTGATTGGAGGAAAAAAATAAACTTCCTTCAAAAATCCGGTTTCCACAGGCAGTGCCATGCCAACTTCAAGAGGAGTTCCTCTCATTTCCTGAAGAATGCTCAATGTGGCATCACTCGGTTCAAAAGTCATTTCAGGATTTCTCTTAGGCATTGGTTCATCCACATCATCCTCTTTGTAATCTTCCAAATAGGTGGCCTCTCCATCAATTATTTTTTGGATATTTTTTACATAATTGTCCTTTTTAAGCACTTCCATACGCAATGAATCTACAGTTTCAGTCATTTGTAACAGAAATGCTGTATTTTCCGAATCTTTATAAAATGGATCAAACCAGGCTTTCAACAATGTCTTGGATAGAAAAAGAGAAAAACCAAAAGTTAATATGAATGCAAGCAAAACAACAGCAAGTATTTTCCCGCTGGTAACATTGATAGATGTAATAACAGAAAAATCCTGTTCTTTCCGTATCACTACCAGAAACTTCGATTTTAAGATACTGCTTATTTTTTTTATCGTTTTCAATAAATTTAAATTTGGAATTGGGAATTCAAAAATATAATAATAAATGATAGCGTTTAATAATTTGATACAAAACCAGTAATTTGTGACTTTGTCAAACTTACCATGATGCGTGGCTCTTTTATTTTCTTCTTTCTTATCCTATTAACGTTATTGTCGTCCTGTTCCTCAGAAAAAAATACTTTTACCAATAGGCTGTTTCACAATACCACCTCCAGATACAATGCCCTCTGGTATGCCCAAAATAATATCAGAGAATTGGAAATAATTATTGAAAAGGAACATAGGGAGGACTATACACAGGTATTGCCGATCTTTTACCCAATTGACAGCGCTACTATCGAACAAAATGCTGAACTTTTGGTAGAAGTAAGGGACTTTTCCTCCAAAGCAATAGAATGGCACCGCATTTCCAAATGGGTGGATGATGCCTATTTGCTACTGGGCATAGCAGATTATTATGAAGCTAATTTTGACGAATCCTCCAATACTTTCCGGTATTTGAACGTCAATAGTAAGAAAAAGAGAATCCGACATCGAGGCCTTATTCAACTGATGAGGCAATTTACTGATTTAGGGAATTTTGATGATGCTGCTTTTGTCATTGACTACCTTTCAAAAGAATCTGGAATCAATAAAGAAAACCGGTTTTTGCTCTATAAGACTTTGGCATATTATTATGACCGAAGAGGAGAAATCAATGGTAAGATTGGGGCTTTGGATAGGGCTTTGGGAATAACAAAAGACAAAAAGGAACTGTCAAGGATTAACTTTATTCTTGCACAACTCTATCAACGGGAGGGTTTAGATGCCTTGGCCTACAGCTATTACAAAGAAGCCCTTAAGGGAAACCCACCCTATGAGCGCAGTTTTTTCGCACAGCTATTTGCCCAGCAAGTGGCAGAACTAAATCAAAGTAAAGATGTGAAAAAAGTAAGAGGTTATTATGATGACCTTTATAAAGACAGTAAAAACCGGGATTTGAGAGATGTAATACTTTATGAAAAAGCCCTATTTGAATTAAAGCAAGATGATACAGAAGAAGCTGAAAAGCTTTTGATCAGAGCTGCAAAAGAAGAAAGTAGGAACCCATTGCAAAAAGGGTACATCTACCAAAAATTGGCCGAGATTAGTTTTGAAATTAAAAGGGATTTTAGAGCCACTAAATATTACCTGGATTCTGCTTTGACAAATATCAAACCTACCGATATCATTTATCCTGAAATAAATCAGAAAAAGGACAACTTTGATAATTATGTTTTTCATTTTGAGACCATTAGCCGAAATGATAGCCTTATAAGACTCTCCCAAATGAGTCCAGAAGAACAAGAGCTCATTGCCGAAATGTTTATCCTTCAGGAAGAAGAGCGGCTCCTAAAAGAAGCAGAAGCGAAAACTGAACAAAAATCCAGCGGAATTTTTGATAATCTTTTGGCATTCGGAGGAAGAGGAACAGGCGAATCCTTCTATTTTGACAATGCAGTAGCGATGCAGCGGGGTTCCCTTGATTTCAACAGGAACTGGGGGACTAGGCCTTTGGAAGATGACTGGAGGAGAAATGTCCAGGGTTTCAGCAGCGAAGTCAGAACCAGGCCTGCCGAATCGGCCTCTGATGAAATTTTGGAAGCAGGGGAAGAGGCGGGTAACCTACTGGGCCAAATTCCAAGTTTAGAGTCCCTCCTTGCACAAATCCCAAAAAGTGAAGAAGCGGTGGAACGCATGGAAATGGAATTGGAATCTTCCTACTTTGAACTTGGTAAGCTTCTGTATTTTGATTTCAGAGAACCAAAAATGAGTATAGAGTACCTGGAAAGCCTGATTACAACCTATCCCAATTCAGGAAAAAAGGCAGAAGCTTATTATATACTTCATTTAGCTAACCAAGAGATCGACCCCAGCATAGAACTTTATGCCCAAAGGCTGAACCGGGAGTTTCCTGATTCCCCATTTACTTTCTCTGTCAATAATCCGGATGCAATCAAAGGAAATCAGGCATTTTTGGCCTCATCAAGGTTGTATAAAGAAGCTTATGAGTTGTATTATCAAGGGAGTTATCCAGAGACAAGGGCCATAATCCGAAATGCATTGGAAAACTATCCACTTACCAAGAATACCAACAGACTCCTATTGCTTGACATTATGGTTTCAGGAAAAATTGAGGAAAAAGAAAGATATAAAAATAGGCTTGAAAATTATATCCAGACAACAGATGAAGTTCAATTGGTAAAAATGGCAAGAAATATGCTTACAGCTTTAACCGGGGAATCTGAGCAAGTAGATGGGGACGGAGATCAAGCAGAGGCTTCTGAGGAAGCTTCAGATGAAATTGCGGAAATTGATTCGGAATTAACAGAAGATGAAGATGATTCGCCATACCGTGAAAATCCTAATCAAACCCATATATTTGTCATTGCATTGGATCCGGATAAGGCAAGGGAATCAAAAAATCTCCTGGCTGATCTTGAATCTTTCCATTTGCAGAATTTCCCCAACTCGAGGTTGAGAACAGGAAATATGAACCTAAATCGTGAAGAAGTGATTTTTATAGTAAGCCCCTTCAGCAATGCTGAAAAGGCACTGGACTATAGAGATAAGTTCCTAAATAATTTCAACCCATCCATGCTGGAAGATGAAGATAAGGACAAAAGTTTCCTCATTTCCATTGAAAATTTCCAGGAATTGAACAGACGGAAAAATCTGAATGAATACCGTCAATTCTACAAAAAGGCATATCAATAATCTAGTATTTAATGTACAGAAAATATAATGACCAGTAAAATCATTAAAATAATTTGGTTGGTATTTGCTGCCATTACCATAGGCTTCGTCCTTTTTGTTATGGCTGTAAATGTCAACTTTCTGGGTTTGTTTGGAGAGCTACCTGACTTCAAAGCCCTTGAAAACCCAAAATCAGAAGAGGCCTCTGTACTGTACTCGACAGATGGGGTGATTCTAGGCAGCTACTTTCGTGAAAACCGTAGTCCTGTCACATTCAGTGAGCTTTCCCCTAACTTGGTCAATGCCCTGATTGCAACAGAGGATGTCCGCTTCGAAAAACATTCAGGGATAGATTTGCAAAGTATGGGGAGAGTTTTATTCAAGTCTCTTATCCTTAGACAAGGGGCTGGTGGCGGAAGTACTCTGAGTCAGCAAACGGCCAAAAATCTTTTTAAAACAAGAAATCTAGAATCTCAAGGAGCACTCAGCCGTGTTCCTGGACTCAAAATGCTGATCATTAAAACCAAGGAATGGATTGTTGCTGCCAAACTTGAGAAAGCATATACCAAAGATGAAATTCTTACGCTTTATTTAAATACTTCCGAGTTTGGAAGCAATGCCTATGGGATCAAAACAGCTTCCAAAACCTTTTTTAATAAGAACCCAGATGAACTGGAAATTCAAGAGTCGGCAGTTTTGGTTGGTCTGTTCAAAGCACCAACCTTTTACAGCCCTGTATTTAATCCTGAAAATTCGTTGAGAAGAAGGAATACTGTTTTGGTACAAATGGCTAAATACAACTTTATCAGTAAAGCGGAGCGGGATTCTTTAATGGCAATGCCAATTGAACTAGATTATAAAGTGGAGAACCAAAACCAGGGAATGGCAACCTATTTTAGGGAAGTCATCAAGGGTGACTTGCTGAAATGGACAAGAGAAAACCTTAAACCTGATGGTACCCCTTACGATTTGTTTGGCGACGGACTGAGGATCTTTACCACTATTGATAGCAGGTTACAACGATTTGGGGAAGAGGCTATGGTCGAACATATGAGGGAGCTTCAGAAAAGGTTTGAAGATGAAATGGGAAACAGGGACCCTTGGATCGATGAGAATGGAAGAGTAATTCCAAACTTCTTAGAAAACCAGGTGAAACGTACAGAAGCCTATCGCAACCTGGTAAGACAATATGGTGCAAATAGTGACTCCATCAACATCAAGCTGAATGAGAAGAAAAGAATGCAGATTTTTACTTGGGACACAGGAGAAATAGACACCTTAATGAGCACTATGGACTCTTTGCGCCACTTTAAGAAACATTTACAGGCTGGTTTTATGTCAATGGATCCCCATAATGGACATATCAAAGCTTGGGTAGGTGGGATCAACTATAAATATTTCAAATTTGACCACGTAAGGCAGGCGAAAAGACAACCCGGTTCGACTTTCAAACCTTTTGTCTATGCCGCTGCTATAGAAAATGGCTATAGCCCTTGTTATTCAGTCATTGATCAACCCGTTGAAATCAATATTCCAGGGCAGCCTGCCTGGATTCCTAAAAATGCAGATGGAAAATTTTCCTACGAAAGGATGACTATCCGAACGGCCATGGCTCAATCCATTAATTCTATCACGGCATTCATGATGAAAAAATTAGGCCCAAAAGTAGTAGTAGAAACCGCCCACCGCTTGGGAATAACGAGTGAGTTGGATGAAGTGCCTGCGCTCGCTTTAGGGACAAGTGACGTTTCCGTTTACGAATTGGTAGGTGCTATGTCGACTTTTGTCAATAAAGGAGAACACATTACCCCCTTCTATATCGATCGAATTGAGGATAAATTCGGTAATATTCTTCAACAATTCACTCCCAAAAAACGACCGGCTATGAGTGAGGAACACGCTTATCTTATGCTGCATATGATGCGCGGAGGATTTGAGGAAACAGGTGGAACCAGTCAAGGGATACCATGGGCGTTAAGGGACGAAGGCAATGAGCTAGGAGGAAAAACAGGGACGACTCAAAACGCTTCTGATGGATGGTACATGGGCCTAAGCAAAGATCTTGTATCCGGCGTCTGGGTAGGTGGTGATGACCGGGCTATTCACTTCAGAAGTTGGATAAGTGGTCAAGGTAGCCGTACAGCAAGGCCTATCTGGGTGAAATATATGACCAAAGTCTACGCAGACCCCAATCTTGGGTATACCAAAGGCCCGTTTCCAAGACCTGAAAGGCCTTTAAGTATTGAAATTGACTGTAATGAATATGAAAGGAGCAGTAACCGATTTACAGATTTTGATTTTGATTCTAGAAAGAATGATTTTTAAACTGAATAATCATCAACTTTCACAAAAGCCCCACCTATGGGGCTTTTTGTTTTTTTTGAAAAAATTGAATTATCCCAAAGCCGAATCAGCGGGGTAAACCCCAAAGAGATTCCGCAATCTTTATTAATTTTACAATATGCTGGTACCTGCTTATGCCGTTAATGAATATAATTCTCTCCCTGACCAACCTGGGGTTTATAAATTTTTTAATGCCGAGAACGATTTAATTTATGTTGGAAAAGCAAAAAGTCTGAAAAAAAGAGTTTCTTCTTACTTTGTTAAAGGACAAGGTATCCACCACAAAACAAGAAGGATGGTCAGAGAAATCCAGCGTATTGAAATTACATTGGTAAATTCCGAGTTCGATGCTTTGCTTTTAGAAAATAACCTGATCAAAAAAACCCAGCCTAAGTACAATATCTTACTCAAAGATGACAAGACTTATCCATACTTATTGTTGACAAAAGAGCATTTCCCCCAGATTTATCCTACGAGAAGGCTAATTCCCAATAAGGGGACATACTATGGTCCTTTTGCTTCTGTTAAAGCCATGAACAACGTTTTGGATCTTATCAGAAGTATTTTTACCATCAGGACATGTAAACTTGATTTAGCCCCCCAAAAAATCAATGAAGGAAAGTATAAAGTCTGTCTGGAATATCATATCGGCAACTGTCTAGGCCCTTGTGAAGGCAAACAAAATGAAGCTGAATACCTGCAAGATATAGAACAGGCAAAACACATCCTCAAAGGCAATTTAGGTGTAGCCAAGTCTTATTTTAAAACCCAAATGCAAAATGCAGCTGAAGCCCTGGCTTTTGAAAGGGCCCAGTATTTTAAGGAAAAGTTAGAATTATTAGAGAAATACCAGTCAAAATCAATGGTAGTCAATCCTGCCATCAAGGACTTAGATGCATTTGCTATAGTTTCGGATGACAAAAATGCTTATGTCAATTACCTTAAAGTCAAAAATGGAGCCATCATTATCACCAAGACAGTGGAATTAAAAAAACGATTGGATGAAACTGAAAGTGATTTGCTGTTAACGGCAATTGTAAGGTTAAGAGATCAATTCAACAGTGATGCTGATGAAATCATAATTAACGTACAACTGGAAGAAAATTATGAGGGACTCAATATCCATGTACCTAAAATTGGGGATAAAAGACACCTTATAGAGCTGTCCTTAAAAAATGCCAAATACTACAAACAAGAGAAAATGCTTGCTTCGGGAGAGGTGAAAGACAAAAAGTTCAGGGTTTTGAAACAATTGCAATCAGACCTTTCCCTAAAAGAATTACCCGACCATATTGAGTGTTTTGATAATTCAAACATTCAGGGTAGTAACCCGGTAGCCAGTATGGTTTGTTTCCTGAAGGGTAAACCGGCTGTTAAAGAATATCGGCACTATCATATCAATACCGTTGAGGGTCCAAATGATTTTGCGAGTATGACTGAGGTAGTCGGCAGAAGGTATAGGAGACTGATGGAAGAGGGAAAAGACCTTCCAAAATTAATTGTAATCGATGGTGGAAAAGGGCAGCTTTCTTCCTCTGTCGAGGCACTTAAAAATCTAGGTATTTATGGAAAAGTCCCGATCATAGGAATTGCAAAACGTTTGGAGGAAATTTACTTCCCAGAAGACCAATTCCCCCTACACATTGATAAAAAATCTGAATCCCTGCGTCTCTTGCAAAGAATAAGAGACGAAGCCCACCGATTTGCCATCACTTTTCATAGAAATGTCAGGAGTAAAAAAGCCTTTGGCTCACAACTCACCGAAGTGGATTCTATAGGAGAACAAAGCGCAGAAAAACTATTGAAGCATTTCAAATCTGTTAAAAAAATAAAAGATGCTGATATAGATGAATTGGAAAAAGTAATTGGTAAGGCAAAGGCACAAAAGCTTACCGAATGGTTAAAAATAAAAAAGGCGGGTGAATGACCCGCCTTCTTATTTTACCACTCCCAAAGGGAGTTTTCCATATCTAGAAGTTTATACTCAAATTCCAGGGCATTCAAAAATGCCACAAGATCAGGATTTGGGTGATCAGGATCAACCAAATCAGCAATCAAAGCATCATCTGAATTGGTATATTTCCTGACAACAGATCTAAATAACCTCAAGTCAAAGGCTTGATCGTAGGTCAAACTTTTTGAATCGTTCTGGAAATTAAGCCATTTGGCTTCAGGATGATCCTTGAAATGATTATAAAAGTCCTTGTACCTGATGTAACCAATGGTTTTCTGTCCAGCATTGGCATTTGTCGGTGATGGCATGACAAGCTCTAAATACTTGACGTCAAATTTTATTTGAGAATGGTGTTTATCAAAAATAAAATCTTCCTTGAAGTCAAGGTAATAAAGCTGTTTTACAAAAATACTGTCTCCATTAGCGGCTATCCAAAAGTTGTTTTGAAACTCAGCAATTGACAGAGGTTGCGTAAAACTTTCATCTGCAAACACTTCCAAAGCGTTATCTTCTACAATGGATTTATAGATATTGTTGAAGATACCATCATTTTTCGTATCACCAGATCCATATAGGGGATGATTGTATTTTTCCCTTAAATCTATCCTCCTCCAGACACTGATCTGAAATAAGATATCGTCTTCTCTAATGGGCAGCACCGAAAATACGGTATCCACTTTGAAGCGTCTGTCACCAGAATTACTTGGATTTACACTTGTGGCAGCTTGGCCAAAAACATCTGACCCAAGAATCAGTGCGCAAATTACCAAACAAAGGCTAAAATAATTTTTCAATTTCATGACATTTTAGTTTAAGTTGAGGACAAACCCCTACTTTTTTATTACCTGATTTGAATTCTAATGATTTCAGGAGTAGCAAGTGTCGTTTTTATTTTCCTTTGCTGGAAATTTGTTCTAGTCACTTCTGTCACCCTTACCACTATACCATCTCCGGCTCTTGAAGCAGCCAAAAGATTCCTTATCGCTACATTTTTTCCAGAAATATTTACCCTTTCACGAGGAACTTCATTTCTTAGAAGAATTACTTCACCTCCTGTAACCTCGAAGTTGGCATCGCGAGCCATCGTTCTACCAAAATTTGGTTCAGGAACTGCCTCCACAATGAAGGTAGAAGGACCTGGTGCTGGGTAGGCTTGACTCAAATCGATTGGACCTCTACCGTCAAATAAACGGATTGTCGGAGCAGGTACCGGTTTAATATCATACGACACATCTCCGATTTTATTGCCTCCACTGCTAACTCCTATGAGTACTTTACCTGAATTTCCAGGGATTACCGTTACTTGCCCAGCCCTTTGTCCTTTGATTAGGCTACCATTAGATATGGTAAAATCAGGTGCATAAGCATTGCCCAAAGCCGGCACATCGATACTCAGGTCATTGGCGCAATCTGCATAAAGCTGATTTACTACTTCAGAGGTAACCCTGATAATCGGTTGCGCAACAAAATATTCATAGTCCACGGTAAGGGTAGAATCAACTCCTGCAATATTTACAGTGATTTCACCTTTCAAAACCCTCTTAGCAAGGCCTCTGTCGTCATATTGACCAGCCGGAGGAACAGTAAAGCTGATTTCTCCAAAACCATCTACAACTGGGATTTCCCTGCCGTCAATTGACATTTGCGGCGTCGCCGATGAAGATGAAGATGCTATAAACAAGTTACCCTCAAATTTG
This sequence comes from Cecembia sp., assembly GCF_007126775.1. GTDB lineage: Bacteria > Bacteroidota > Bacteroidia > Cytophagales > Cyclobacteriaceae > Cecembia. The sequence goes on from NZ_SLAP01000010.1 coordinate 14,867, forward strand.
GTGCCTGCTGCTACAACATTGGAGCTTGCCGCCACACTGGCCTTAAATACATCAGATTTGAAGTAGAAAGTACCTATAGATCCAGTGATGGCTGAAAGTGCCTCACCTTCTATATTCAATACCTCATTTTGATATTGAGAGATCAAAGCCATAACAGCTCCAACCGGTGATTTCACAAAATTCAGGAATACGAAATTCTTATTCCTAACATCTTTATCATTTTTAAACAAATCGATGTCCTTGGCATCTTTCGCAATGTCATCAAAGGACATTTCTATACCAACACCTTTCAAAATATTTGAAATTACCTGAGGATATTCATTGAGCCTATCCTGCATTTCAAAACCTTTCCTGTTGTTGTTGAAAATATTTCCAGGGATATCTGTGTTTTTCAAGGCCGAGTTTTTAAACTGACCCTGCTCGTTCCTGGCATCTGAGGAAACAATTAGTTCCTGCTTCAAATCTTCCAGATAACTGTAGATTTCAGCAGTTGTCTTTCTCACTTCCCGAGAAGCAGCTACCTTGGGTACATCCCTTTCATTATTACCTTGCTGTTCCACCGTATTTGCAATAGATGAAACAGTAAATTCATTTTTGCTGATAAAATTTTTGGATGTTCTTTCCAATCCATCATTCAGCAGTACAAACTTTTGGAGAATCTGATTACTTACCTGGAGAGCCAGCAAAGCTGTCAATACCAAGTACATCATACCGATCATCCGCTGTCTAGGTGTCTCTTTTCCGCCAGCCATATCTTATTTTACTAAAAGATTAAACATAGTATATATCAAGGCTTAACCTTTCATGGCTGTGAGCATACCGCCATAGATTTTGTTTAGAGAGCTAACATTTTGGTTCAACTTTGCCAATTCATTTTTGAAAGCTTCTGTCTCCTTACCGGCTTCAGCTAGACCTTCCATGGCTGTAGATACGTTTGAATAAAACTTGTTCAAAGTTTTCATGTGATTCTGTGCATCAATCAGTTCCATTTCATACACATTGTTCAATGCAGAAAGGTTTTTGGTAACCTCTACCACCTGAGCATGGTATTGCTTGGCATCATTGGATGCTGAAGAAAGCTCTACAAGGGCTGTGGCCGTTTTTCCGTAGGAATGGTTGATGTCCACCAATGTTTTTGATGCTGATTTAACATTCTCAGCATATTCGTTGGTAGCTACTGCCGCATCTGACAATTGGCCCATTTTTTCTGCCGAAGTTGCCAAATTCTGCATGCCTTTGCTCAGACTATCAAAAAGTTCAGGTCCGATTTTGGCATTTTCCATCATTTCGTCGAACTTCTGGGTCATTCCTGCTCCTTTTGGCGCAGCTTTTTCCTTTACAGGTGATGGTTCCTCACTTGCAAGCTCGGGATAAACTTTACTCCAGTCTACTTCTTCTTGTTTAGGTTCAAAAGCTGAAAGGAAAAAAATCGCGGCTTCAGTGGAAAGACCTACACCGATCATCAAGCTGGCAAATGGCCAGTCGAGGATCTTGAACATCGCTCCTAAAATAACTACGGCTGCACCAATACCGTAAATTTTTGGCATGATGACGCCATAAAATTTGTGCTTAAAAGAATTTTTCTTTGCCATTTTAATTAGATGATTAAGTTGTTGGATTTTAAAATTTAAAGTAAACTAGGGCTTTTATCTTTGTCTTCTTCTGCTATTATTAACGTCCATGGAACCTGACCTTCCCAAGAAGGTAACTACAGTTCTGAATCCTATATGGGCAGTTTTCATATCCTGGAATTCATAAGTCCTTGTACTTGTCTCCAGATAGTGTGCGATATCTTTCCAAGAACCGCCTCTCACTACTTTTCTCCTTTCATTAGGATCATCATATTTTGGATCAAGATCCCAAGTCAGTGAACTGGAAACAGGGCTATAAGCATCCTGAACCCACTCTGCCACGTTGCCGGACATGTTATAAAGGCCATAACCATTTGGCGCAAATACATCGACAGGAGCTGTATAGGCAAACCCGTCATCTATATAATTACCTCTTCCAGGCTTGAAGTTGGCCATTAAACAACCCCTCCTGTTTTTTAGGTAAGGTCCTCCCCAAGGGTACTTGGCAACTTCTTTCCCTCCTTTGGCGGCATACTCCCATTCTGCTTCCGTAGGAAGTCTAAAACTTGGATAGTCATAATCTGACCTGTCATTGGCATTCATGTGATAAGTCCTCCACTCGGCATAAAGCTGGGCTTGCTCCCAACTCACACCGACTACGGGATAATTATCAAATGCCGGGTGGTCAAAATAGAATTCCATCAATGGATCTCCATAATGATAAGTAAAGCTACTTGACCACACTGTAGTATCCGGAAGCACCTCATCCAAATTGAATACAGGTGGTTCTTTTAATGTGGTAGGAGTACCATAAGTATATTCACCTAAGCGGACAGCTTCTACAAACTGTCTATACTTATTGTTGGATACCTCATACTTATCCATAAAAAATTCTGAGATGGTGATCTGCTTGTTAAAGGAAGATTGGGTGAACCCAATATCCTCGTCTGCCTGACCCATCCAAAAAGTTCCAGCCTTGATGGCCACCATGTCTGCTGGCAATGGTTGTTGCCAGATTTGTCGCTTGGGAACGCCTGTAACTTCCCCTCTCCGATTCTCTTTTTCACTGGCAGAGCCTCTCTTGCCAAAAAGTCCGCAACCCTGAAGCATTAGGGACACAAAAAAGATAGTTAAAACGGACAAAATTCTGAAATTCATTATTCTATACATGTTTTACATGAATTAAGTGACGTAATATTTTACTGTAATTCACTGGTTTATAATCTCGAAATTTAATAGAAAATCTTAGAAATAAGCAAATTTGAGAATAAATTTCAAGATTTTTTTAGAACCTAAATCTTGGCGTCCTTTGAATGGCTTTTTGAAATTCTCTGGACACGGGTTGAAGATTATAAGTGAGCATGAACTCATGACTTGTAGGAGACTTCGCCTCAAGTCCACCGAATACCAGATCAAATGCGTAGCCTAACCTTAGCGAATTATCCCTAAGGATTCCATATCCAAATAGAAGGGAAACTGATTCTTCTCCTCTGTAGGCAAGACCTCCACTGATCCTCTGGTTGTGTGTGGCTATAACGCTTATATCATAAGAGAAATTATTGAACGAAACAGATTTTATTAAAAAACTGGGTTCGAAAGTCCAAAGTGCAAAAGTCCTGATCCTGTAACCTGCCAATAAATAGGAGTGGTTCATCAGTTGATTGTCAATTGCCCCATCACCAAAATCAAAACTGGGCTGGTTAAGATGCCTGCTTCCTAATCCCACGTAATAGTTCCCCCTATCATATATTGCACCAAAACCAAAATTAAAATTCATACGCGTTTCCCTACCTCCGGATGGTATCCGAGGATCAGGATCTACCACAACAAATTCGTCATATTTCAAAGTACTTGAAAAAAGACCACCAGAAATACCCAAACTCAGTACACCACGATTTAAGGTTTTGTGATATGCTGCAGAAAGGTTTATTTCCTGACTATTGGTGGGCCCTATGTTGTCATTAACAAAAGTTAGGCCAAAACCTACATTGTAATCATCAAGTCTCGCAGAAGCTGTCAAAAGCTGTGTTATTGGAGCAGGTCCGTTTGTACCTGTGTAATTCAGCCATTGAGAACGGTGCAAAGCTGAAAAATTATACCCTGATTCCTTCCCTGCAAAAGCCGGATTGTAGAACAACCCATTGTACATATATTGTGTAAACTGCGCGTCCTGTTGTCCCATAGCCCCTGAAAAAAGCCATGTAGATGCTATGAAAATAAATAAAAGCCTTGTTGTAGAAAATTTCAGCGCTTTCATTCTGGACCTTTGGTAGTTGTTGACAATCTATTCTACACAATTAAACTGAATATTTCCACAAAAGATTAAAAAGATTACAAATTATTTGCCTTTTTTATGTATAGCTCCAGTGCCCCAGTCATACTTGGGGCGTTTGGCATGGGTGCCTCAATATCCAAAATCAAACCTTGATCCAAGACCTCCTTGGCTGTAGTGGGGCCGAATGCTGCTATTCTGGTATTATTTTGCTCGAAATCCGGAAAATTATGCTTTAAAGATCTGATACCGGATGGACTGAAGAAAGCAAGTACATCGTATTTGATGTCTCTCAAATCAGAAAGGTCTGCCGCCACTGTATTGTAAATTACTGCCTCGGTATAAGCAATCCCCATTTTTTCAAGATATTCAGGTATATCATCTTTCCTGATGTCACTACAAGGGAAAAGATACTTCTCTGACTTATGTTTTTTGAAGTAATCAAAAAGATCTGATGCAGTTTTTTGACCTACAAATAACTTCCTCTTTCTAATAACGATATACTTCTGGAGATAATGTGCAGTTTGTTCTGAAATACAAAAGTATTTCATATCCGTTGGCATCTCAATTTTTAACTCCTTGCAAATAGTGAAAAAATGATCTATTGCATTTCTACTTGTGAAAATGACTGCAGTGTGTTTGAGTATGTCAATTTTCTGCTTTCTAAAGTCCTTGATTGTAACAGGTTCCACTTGGATAAAAGGCCTGAAATCGATTTTTAATTTATACTTTTCGGCCAACTGAAAATAAGGTGACCTTTCATCACCGGGTCTAGGCTGGGAAACCAATATACTTCTCACTGGATTAAGTCTGTCTTTGGCAGTTTTAGTCATAATCTTGATCTTATCCTTTCTTTCACATTAGAATTTTATCCAATCAATACCTTAACCAGTATTAAAAATGGAATTAATTCCGCGGTGCAAATGTAAGCAAATAAATGGTAATTTTTAAAGGGGACTCTGTTTACCATAATTATGAACATTAATAATATGCCCATCAAATAGATCCAAAAGAATATCCTCAATGCATAAAAAAGAATAGGCTCCAATAACAAGCGCTCATTTAAATAAAAATATACGCTAATGCCCAGCATAAGCAATATGCTGATCGATATAATCCTCAATAAATAAAAAAAATGTGCAAAATCATACTTATTTAAATCGAAAAGAAAAACCATCACTTTTAGAAATAAAAACTTGAACAAAGAAAGCAATGCCAAAAAAATCGCTCCCAATAACCAAATAAAAAATAGGCTATTGATATCCCTATCGCTCAAGTCAATCATGAAATCTGAACCCAAAACCTTGAAATACAGCATCGCAAAAAGAGAAATACCTAAATTGATAATGAAAAGGTAAAAAAGGACATCAAGCGTAAAAAATTTCTGAACACTTCCGGAATCTGAAAAATCTTCAGCGGTAAATACTGTTTTCGGTCTAACAACAAAACCAAAAACCGTGGGGAAAACAACCTTAAAGATCGCAAATAAGAAGAGCATGATGACCAAAGCAATGATGAAAAAATCTTCAAATTCAGAAATTTGTCGTTTCTCAAATTCCAGCATGGAAATACCAGAAGCTGCTGTTTTCTCTGATACACCAGAAAAAAAACCCTTATATACTTTCAAGTCATCAAAAGGCAAGTCCGGACCAAAAACCTCAAAAGTAATTTTAGACTTATCCTGGACTTTGAATTTTTCAATCAGCCCTTTTACCCCAATAATGATACTAGTATCTTTCTCCACCAGCATCCAAAGCTGTTCATCTATAAATAAGGTAGTGCCTTGAGGGATTTCAAACAGGAATTCACTGTTCTGGAAATTGATGATATCTAAATTTACTTTTGCGGAGCTGTTCCTGTTAAAGAATCCTTTTTCTTTTGAGATGGAGATATCTTGCTGGTAATTTTCAATAACCTGCCCATGTGCCAAAAATATTTGGGACAAAAAGAAAAATATCCATACACCAACTTTTTTCATGAATTTAAAACCTACCCGTGTATCCAAAATGAATTTTTGAAAGATTACAAAAATAAATCGATTACAATAACACCAGGAGTAAATACAAATTTATTTAAACCTTCCAATATAGAAGTTAAAGAAAACACTGTCTTATTTATTGGCAACTTTACTAATAATTATCAATGGAAAGGTTTAAATTATTTAATTGAA
>NZ_SLAP01000075.1 GCF_007126775.1 Cecembia sp.
TAAGCCACCTTATTAAGGCCTTTCTTTCCTAGCCCTGAGTATAAATGATCTTCCGCTTTTTCCACCATTCCTTTCTTCTAGGATTTTTATGGATATATTTCATCCGTTTTTTATCTATTTAAGCCGACACTGGAATTACTCCCGACCACTGAACGGGATCCAAAGATAAAAAAGGCGTATTTGCAAACTACGCCTAGTGTCAAAGTCACTTTTCACCTTACTCCAACTCACTTCCGCCCCTTGACTTCCCCCTCCAACTCCATCAAAAAAGAATCAATGGTTCCTGGTTTTACATGGGGCATGACCACAATTTTATACCATTCGGGTTCATATTCATAGGAATTGGCTACCAGGTAGTATTTATGGGCAAGTTCCTTACTGATGTAGGATGCCTTGATTGCAATAATATTCAAATAAGGATTCCTAAAGTATTTTACCCCCATTCTGTCCAATTTTTTACAGATTCTTTCTGTTTTGTCACAAAGGGTTTCCATTTTGTATTTCCATCCCTCAGAGCCATGGATTTGTAAAATCATCCACATGGATATGGCATTGGCTCCAGAGCGGCTACCACTGACAGTGTAATCCTTTCCCGGAATATATTGGGCCTCTTCTGTTTTCACATAATCAAAATACCCTTTTCTAATCAAGAATAGCCCTGTTCCGTAGGGTGTTTGCAGCATCTTGTGCCCATCTGCTGTGATAGAATTGAGATAGGGATTTTGAAAGGTTAACCTACTTGTGGGATTTGTGAAAGGATAAATAAATCCTCCATAGGCTGCATCAACATGGATTTTGAATGGCACGTTCATATTGGTAAAAAAATCACCCAACATGTCAATGTCATCCACAGAACCAAACATTGTAGTAGATAGATTGGCGATGACGATAAAATATTTGACGCCCACGTCCATTGCCTTTTTAATCTGGCTTGCCAGAGATTCCTTTCTTATGTGCCTGCTGTCTGGATCAACTTCCAAAATGATGCTGCTAAGATTCAATAAATTTCCACCCTTGGGCATAGAATAATGCGAATCCTCTGAATAAACCAATGCGATTTCTCCCAATCTTGCACTATATTCTTTTTGGAAATAGTTCCTATAAATCCACATAGCCTGAATATTGGCTTCAGTTCCACCTGTGGCAACATACCCATCCTGCTCATTGGAATTTCCATTGAATATTTCCTCAGCAACCAATTTGATGAGCTCTTTTTCAATTTTTTGGGTGCCTTCAAAAACTTCCAATACCGATTCCTCTCCCAAAGTGTGTACTCCAATATGATTGGGATTTCTTACCATGGCGGACATATAAGGGGCATCTTTTAGAAAGGGTGCATCAGGGTAAAATTCTGTAGTGTCCAAATAGGTTCCGGGAATTCCTAAAATTGGGCGATCTCCTCTATAATCCAGGTTTTGGTCAAGCGCCTTGAAAATATATTCCTTTATTTGTTCGTGTGATCTTTTTTTCCAGTACATGATATGAATGAATAAATGGATGAGAAATTAATTCCAGATTTTCCATGCCGCTTCGGCTTGGAGAATCAACATTTCCAGTCCATTTTTCACGATTGCTCCCCTGGCTTCCAAAGTTCGCATCAAAAACGTTTTCTCAGGATTATAAACCAGGTCATATACTTTGTGCCTGCAGGTTATAAAATCAGGATTGACCTCAGGCATCGCCTCTGTTTTGGGGAAGGTTCCCAATGGGGTGGTATTGATGATAAGAGGATGTTTTTCCAAGATCGAAGGATCTGTATTCAATTCATTATAAGTAATACAGTTTTGATGACTGCTCTCAGATCGGGAGACCATGGTATAGTCCATTTCCAGATCTTTAAGCGCTCGGACTATCGCTTTAGAAGCTCCACCTGTACCCAGAAGCAAGCCAGCCGGTTTTTCTCCCTTCAACCAATTTTCCAAAGAATCCTTGAAGCCCAAATAATCCGTATTATACCCTTTCAATTTGCCATTCTGTATCTGAATACAATTTACAGCTCCGATTTCCCTGCAAGCACCATCAAGCTCATCTAAAAAAGGAATGATCTTTTCTTTGTAGGGAATGGTAACACTAAGACCTTTCAATTCTGGGTTTTCTTTTAAAAGGGAGGGAAATGAAGAAAGGTCCTCCAATTCATAAAGTTCAAACTGAGCATACTTAATCTCCTCCTTTTCAAATTTTTCTGAAAAGTATTTCTTCGAAAAAGAATGTCCTAAAGGATAACCGATCAGTCCGAATTTTCTCATTTTCTGTTGATATAATAAGCCGTTCTTTCAATACCAAGAACGAGAAAGACTCCAAAGAAAAAAGCCAAGGCTGCATACAAAATTAAGGATTCTTCTCCGGTAATTTCAAGATAGCGATGCGGCAATACATTTTCAGTAATAAAAGGTTGTTGAATTCCCTTGGAATCCAATCTATAGGAAATGACTTCTTTCCAAGGCCAAAGCTTATTAATAGAGCCCAACATGAATCCTGATAAAAGACCAATAGTCAAGGCATGGTAATGCTTAAGTAACCAGGAAATCAAGCGGCTAAAAGAAAGTAAACCAATAATACAACCTGCTGCAAAAATACCTAAAACCAACACATCCTTTTGATTGACAGCGGTGAGAATTTTTTCATATTGTCCCAGAATAAGCAAAAGAAAACTTCCGGAAACACCTGGAAGGATCATGGCACAAATAGCGATAGCCCCAGCGACAAAGACAAACCACAAGGTGTCGGGACTAGTTGTCGGTGGTAAGCCTGTGATCAGATAGGCAGAGATGGTTCCAATAATAATGGAAATAACAACACCCCAATTCCATCGTTTAATATCTCTTAAAATAATTATTGCAGAAATAACAATAAGCCCACTAAAAAATGACCATAAAGGGATAGGAAAGCTGTCTATGAGAAAAGCAATAATTTTAGAAAGAGCAAAGATGCTGCTCAAAATTCCCAAAAAAAGAGTAGAGAGAAATTTTCCGTCAATATGTTTCCAGAAATCCGTAAATTTTAAATTAAAAAATAATTGGATTGCTGTCTTATCAATGGATTTAATACTGTTCAACAGCCTTTCATAAATTCCTGTAATGAGCGCTATGGACCCTCCAGATACTCCAGGAACCAAGTCTGCTGCCCCCATGGACATTCCCTTAAGATAAAGTAGAATGTAATCTTTCAGTTTGTACATTTAATTCAAACAAAAAGGACTGTTTAATATCTATGCAGACAGTCCAAAGAAAATAACTGTTATAAGCGGTGATCCCCCAGAAAATGATCAAAAGTATCTCCCCTTAGTCCCAATCTGATTGTTTCTAATGGTATAAGTTCATTGGGAGCAATATTTCCAAGGTTGACATTTGCACCCAGTAATTTTACAAACCATACCTGCTGTTCTTTCTGTGGGGCTTCCCAGATGATTTTTTCCTCTGGAATTTTTGTCAGAATTTCCTCAACCAAGCCTTGCCTAACTTCTCCTGAATCACGGAATAAACCTACAGTTCCCCCTTCTCTTGCCTCTCCTATCACTTTCCATGAGCCTGCATCCAATTCTTTTTGCATTTGCTCAATCCATTTGTAAGGGGGGATGATTTTTGCGGCATCCTTAGAACCAACTTCAGAAAGAACAGTCACATCTTTTGAAAGTGTCCTGATGTATTCACATTTTTGATCATGTGGCAAACTGATAGAGCCATCCGATACTTCGGCAAACCCGAGGTCATATTTCTCTAAAACTTTTCTGTAATCGTCAAATTGATCCCTTATAATAAATGCTTCAAATAAGGTTCCACCAAGGTATACCGGTATGCCTGCATCCCTGTAAACTTGAATTTTTTCCGCTAAATTTTTGGTGAGGTAAGATGTGGCCCATCCTAGTTTGACAATATCTACATAGTCGCTGTTTGTACTTAGAAAATTCTCTACTTCCCGTATGCTCAGCCCCTTATCCATTACCATGGTAAAACCCGATACACGAGGCTTTTCTGTGCGAACAGGTAGGTTCTTTAAAATGTAATTCATTTGCTGGAATTTCGATTGGTAAACAATTCAATCAGGAGGAAGTAGAATCCTCCTTAAATTGTGCTATAATTTTGAAAATTGCTTTTTGTTTTTTTATCTCAGGCATCAATTCATACAAAATTATATGCTTATCAAAGTTCAAAGTTAATGCATTTTCTAAATATGAAAAGGCCTCTTTGTATTTACCTGTTTTGAGCATATATACTACCATTCTGTAATACAGTTCAGATTCTTCAGGAAGTTCTTCTATCCCTTCATTGATCACATCAATTGTTTCTTCAAATCTGTTTTGGTCAAAATAAATGATAGATAGATTGACATATGTCTCCATTATGCCAGGCTCCAGATTAATAGCCTCTTCGTAGGCCTCAGCACTGGCCTGTAAATTCCCTAATTGATATTCAGCATCTGCAAGTCCTACCCAGTAATTGGGATTTTCTTCTGTGAGTTTGATGGCTTTTTTGAAATAATGTATGGCTTCAAAAAATTTGTCTTTTTTAAGCATACACATTCCTAAACCAAACCAGGCATCATCATATTCAGGATCCAGTTTGGCGGATTTTTTAAAATACTTGAAAGCCATGTCAATTTGGTCCAGTTTTTCATAAGCTGCACCCAAATAACAACAGTTTTCAGCATTGGCTCCTTCACAATTGATGGTATTTTGATAAGCTTCCAGTGCAAGGTCAAACTGCTGGGTATTCATATATGCATTCCCCAAATTGAAATATGCAGAGGCAAAAGCATCATCAATGATCAATGCATAATCATAAGCCTTGATGGCATCTTCAAAACGTCCCAATCTATTGTAAACCACTCCAAGATTGTACCAGGCGCCGGCACTGTATGGATCTTGGTCTATAAATTCCTGATAAAACTGAAGGATTTCATTAAAAGAACCATCCTCCTCAGTAATCATGGCCAATTGAAACAGGGCATCTTCATGATTGATCCTGATTTTCACGCATTCTTTGTAATGATGAATGGCCTGATCTGTTTTATTTTCGGATCTGAAAAGGTTCCCCAATAAATAGTGTACCTCAGCCTTATCTTCTGCCATTGGAAGAAAATCCTCCAGCATTTGTAAGGCTTCTTTGATTTGATCGGCCATCATCATGGCACTGGCATAAGCCAAAACAATATCCTCATTATTGGGAGAGAGGTTATTGATATTTTCCAAAATTTCTAAGCCCTCATCCAACTCATCATTGAATATGAGACAATTGGCTTTTAAGAGTTTGATTTCAATACTAAATGGAAATTTCAAAAGTGCATGCTCGGACGCCTTAAGCGCTTTAACAAACTTTTGCTGGTCAAAATAATACCGAATAATATCCTCAAGTTCCTCTTCTTCAAAGTATAAATCCAAATTGGATTTAAGGGAGTTTTCAAACCTTTCTACTAACTCTCTGTCTTCTTCCCAATCATTTTCAAAATCTCCGGTCATCGGCAGTTATTTTTGTTAGATAAGATACCAAATTTATTGGTGTCTCAAAATCTAAACTAGTAATATTTTTAATTATAAAACAGGTGATTTTGGGTGATGCTTTTCAAGCAGTAATTTTTTTCAAAACATATCTCTTTTACGAATCGTTCGAATTTGCCCATTCCAATGTTTCAGCCAATGTCCTGTATTCAAAGTTCAACGTTCGCATTACTTTGCTATTGTCCATTTCAATCTCAAGTTGTGAAAGCATGGCAGTTTGACGGTTGAGTGGGCTTTTGGATAGCCCCAATTTTCTTGTAAGGGAACTAAAGAATAGCGCAAATTCCAACATCCAGTTTTTCACTTCTTTATGAGGTGCTTTTTTACCCAATGATTCTGCCATTTTTTCAAAAAATAACCTATAGCTTAAAGCTTCCTTGTTGAGAATAAACCCTTGGTTCCACTGGTTATTTTGAAAAAGTTGGAATACAAGTTCTGATGCATCCCTCACATCAATATAATTGACCTTTCCTTTGGGGTAATAGCTGTTTCCGTCCAATATATAATCATAAATTTGGGTACTGCTTCTTTGATAGGATAACTTTCCCATAAGGATGCTTGGATAGAATAACATGGCTTTCAATCCTTCCTGTACGCCCCGCCACACCTCCAGGTCAGCATAGTGTTTGGAGATGGCATATGGGGTATTCCAATCAGAATCTATCCATTTATGTTCTTCGTCCAGCGTGTTGAGCTCAGGGTTTCTTCCCAAAGCGGCTACTGAAGAAATATGGATCAGTTTTTTTATACCACCATCAAGCATTGCATTTACGAGGTTTTCTGTCCCCTTTACATTGACCTGCATGAGTTTTTGACTGTCTTTTGGCTGAAATGAAACCAAGCCTGCTGAATGGATGACCAAGTCTTTGCCCTCCAAGGCTTCTTCAAGCGTTATAATGTCGTTGATGTCCCCCTCATGCCAAATGATATCGTTTTTTAAGGAACCCAATAGACGTTTATTTGCTCCTTCTCTGGCCAGAGCATGTATTTCTCCTAAATGTGCAAATGTTTTGGCCAAATGGCTTCCGAATAAGCCAGTAGCTCCGGTAATTAAGATTTTCATAGGGACTGGTTGAGAAGATCCATTTGTTGGATCTTTTCGAAATATTTTGATTGAGTCAGTGTTTCCAAACTGTCCAAATACCTCTGATTATGGCAGTCGGAGCCAAATAATCTAACTTTATTCTCATCAATTAACATTTCTGCAAAATGTTTTATGGGTTTGGAATAAAATCCGGTCAAGGAGAGCAGGTTGACCTGAAAATAAATATCTCGATCCATCAAATCTTTGAGCAGTTTTTCATCTTTGATCAGATAATGGTACCTTTCCGGATGTGCCAGGATGGGTTTGTATCCATTCATCTCCATGGTGAAAAAAATATCCAATAACATTTGTGGCTTGTTGATAAAACCTGTCTCCACCAAAACAAAATTATCTTTGATGGTCAAGAGCTCCTGTCCTGATTCGACTTTTTCAAGGAAAATTTCATCCATATAATATTCTGCAGCAGCATCCACCTGAATGTCGATCTGTTCTTTCTGCAATGCCAGCCTTACTTCTTCAAGACCCAAGCGTATAATTTCCGGAGTATTTCGAAAATACTCGGTCATGACATGGGGAGTGGTAATAATTTTTCTCAGTCCATAATTTTTAAGCCTTTTAATCAAAGCAATGGAGTCTTCTAAGGTTTTGGCCCCATCATCAATCCCGGGAATCAAATGGGAATGCATATCTACTTCCAACCACTTGAGGTTGAATTCAGCAGAATTCTCCTTTTTTTGCATATTAAAAATCTCCAGTATTCCCATTGTTCTTTTATTATGCTCCTTCGGGAGTCTTTAAAAGAAAATCTTTTAGAGTGGGCCAATCCTGATCCCTGTCAGATAAAATTGGATCCTTCAATTTCCAATCTATTTTCAGGTCAGGATCATTCCACAAAATGCCCCCTTCACTTTCTTTGTGATAGTAATTTGAGCACTTGTAAGAAAAAACAGCATCCTCAAGTACCGAAAAACCATGTGCAAAACCTTTTGGAATATATAGCATGTTGTGAAGCTTAGCATCCAACTCCAAACTATAAACGTTTCCAAAGGTAAGAGAGTTTACCCTAAGGTCTACCACTACATCCAAGACCCTTCCTGATATGACCCTGACTAACTTTGCTTGCGCGAAATTCCCTTTTTGGAAGTGAAGCCCCCTTAGTGTTCCTGCTTTGGAGAAGGATTGATTTTCTTGCACCCATTTCTCATCTATTCCGAAGCCAAAGAGAATATCCTGTCGAAAAGATTCAAAAAAATAACCCCTGTTGTCCTCCCATACTTTTGGAAGTATCTCTAAAACGCCTTCTAATGGTGTTTTCCTGATTTTCATCCTAATTTCCATGTTAATAATTTCAAATATAATAGTTATTCCGGCTAGGTTGGTAAATTTACATCATTAACAAATAGGAACTAATTATTCGCTTCAGGCCTTCATATAATATATGAGTAAATATTCTCGAAAACTTCAAAAACTTTATGATACTGCTCCAAAGCAGGAAACGGCTGTTTTGGTCGCTATAATTCATCAGGGCCAGACTGAACAACAGGCTCAGGAATACTTAGATGAGTTGGCGTTTTTAACTGAAACCCTGGGGGCCAAAACGGTATATAGGTTTACGCAAAGAATGGAAAAGCCAGATGTCAAAACTTTTGTCGGCTCGGGAAAAATAGAAGAGATTCAAGCGTACCTCACCCATTTTGAAGTTGATATGGTTATTTTTGATGATGACCTAAGCCCATCTCAGATGAGGAATTTGGAGAATGAACTCAAAGTCAAAGTGTACGACCGTTCCTTATTAATTTTGGATATTTTTCTCAATAGGGCCCAAACTGCCCAAGCAAAAACGCAAGTGGAATTGGCAAGATTTCAATACTTACTGCCAAGGTTGACAAGAATGTGGACGCACCTTGAAAGGCAAAGGGGTGGTACCGGAACCAGAGGAGGAGCAGGGGAAAAGGAGATTGAAACGGATAAAAGGGATATTAGGAATAAAATTACATTGCTTAAAAGCAAGTTGAGAGATATAGAAAAGCAAGGTGAGACCCAAAGAAAAGGAAGAAAAGGTATCGTTAGAGTAGCATTGGTTGGATATACCAATGTTGGGAAGAGTACTTTAATGAACCTCATTACGAAAACCAATATACTCGCCGAAAACAAACTTTTTGCAACGGTCGACTCTACGGTCAGAAAAGTAGTTTTGGAAAATATTCCTTTTCTTCTCTCTGATACAGTAGGTTTTATCCGAAAACTCCCAACTCATTTGATAGAATCTTTTAAATCGACCTTAGATGAAATCCGAGAAGCTGATCTATTGGTGCATGTGGTGGATATTTCACATTCGGGTTTTGAAGACCATATAGCTGTAGTCAAAAATACACTCAGTGAAATTGGAGCAGGTGATAAACCAGTACTCTTGGTTTTTAACAAGATAGATAAGGTTCCTATCATGCCCAGTGAAGAAGAAAGACTTCAGATGACTGAGTTGGAATTTGAAGAAAACCAATATTTGGATTTTGAGAAACTCTCTACAGCTTATGAGAAGAAAACAGGAATTCCACCAGTGTTTATGGCAGCATTTAACGGGGCAAATGTGGAGCAATTCAGAGAGGCCCTTGTCAAGGAGGTAAAGAAGCAACACCTTAAAATTTACCCGCATTACCTCGACCATGAAACTATCGATATGTCTCAATTTAAAGAAGAGTAGCCTTATCCGGTCAGGCTATTTCATTCGTATCCTCCATTCCTTTGGGTAGTAATTGTTTGTCCTATTTCCTAAGTTTTTGATCCATCCCAAAGGATTTTGTTGATAGGTAAGCAATATCCAGCCTTCAGGAATACCTTCCAGGCTAATATCTTGCTTTCTCAAAAAATCAATCGCATCCTTTTCTTCAAGTTCAAAATAAAAGAATCCGGTTTTGGGGAAAATGCTTAGAGCCCACTCATGCGTGGGAATAAATTGCGTTTTGTAGAACTTCCCAAGTTCAACGCCAAAATACTTGATGTTTAGGAATCTACTAAGGTATTCGAAGTGGCTTTGAAAATTAGAATTTAGCCAGAAACAACTTCCGTTTAGGGTGTAAAAACTGCTACTTTGAGGCAGTTCTAATGCCTTGATCATGTTTTCTTTTACAAGCTTACCTTCTAATTTAATAAAAGGATGTTTGAAGTCTTTGGTTCTTTGTGGAGCTTGGGAATAAGCATCTTCCGATCTTTTCAAAACCGTTACAAAGAAACCTTCTCCAAAGACCTTATGGGGGTAAAACCTGTACCCAAAATAAGTTTTATTTTCCAACTCCAAAGCAGACTCAACTATACCCCAGGAGGATTCAAGAGGGATTTGAACCGGTTCATAAGAAAACTCTGAGCAAATAAACCGGAGGATTTCTTCATTTTCTTGTTCATTGAAAGTGCATGTGCTGTAAATCAAATATCCGCCCCCTTTGACCAAAGTCCCTGCTTTATCCATAATTCTTTCCTGCCTATGGGCGCAAAGTGCCACATGGTCATTTGACCACTCAGATCTTGCTTCTTTGTCTTTTCGGAACATACCTTCTCCAGAACAAGGGGCGTCCACCAATACCAAATCGAAAAATCCTTCCAATTTAGAAAAATGCTCTGGGTCATTTTGAGTTACCATTGTATTTCCCAATCCCCATTTGATGATGTTTTCCTTGAGGACAGAGGCCCTTGCTTTGATGACCTCATTGGCAACCAAAAAACCCTTCTGACCAAGATAACTACCAATTAAGGTGGATTTGCCTCCTGGAGCGGCCGCCATATCAAGAAAGACTCCATCCCTTGGAGCTTGAATATGGTGCAGTATGTGTTCCAAAAACATGGATGATGCTTCCTGAACATAATAGGTTCCTGCATGAAAAAGTGGGTCGAGCGTGAATGAGGGCCTTTCTGTCAAATAAAAACCGGTTTCTGACCAAGGTACCCTTTTATTTAAATGAAATGGAGGTGTTTTTTTAAAGGGGTTCAGCCTAATCGAGGTAAGAGGATCTTCCCCTAAAGCCGAATTAAAGCGCTCATATTCCACTTTCCCAAGATATTCTTTCATCCTGGATTCAAATGCTTTTGGGAGATCTATAAAGGACATTTTTGGCTTTTTTGTAAAAATAGTCCTTTCTTTTAATTCTTGTTTAACTTTTCGGATAAGCCAAATTAAGAAAATATTGTGCTTCTTTTTTTAGTAAATCATGAAGCTCCTGAAAATTGGTTTCCAAGACCAAATTTTCTTTTTTTTGAGTTTTTCTCAGAGAACTGTTCAAAAGATCATTCCAGTTTCCGATTTTTTCTTGTAGCTCGTTTAGGTAGCTAAAATCTATTCCCATAGATTCTTGTTCGGGCTCCCTTAGAAGTGCTTTAAGGTATAACACGGATTTGATATTTTTCCGGGCCTCGTGAAAATTTTCCTGAAGCATCAAGTTGTTCGCAGTGATCATTAATTTTCTAAAATAGTCTTGCAGCAATTTTATTTTAAGAGAGAAATCAAAATGGATAAATTCCTGAAATGAACTTTGGATTTGTTTTTCCCATTTTTCACTGGGCCTAGAAATTTTACTTTTCCTCTTTTCTAGCTTTTCATTTAGACTGGGTATTTCTTGTAAATTATCGGAGGATAAATCTTTCAATTTATTGATTTCTAATTGTATTTCTCTGATAGCTCCCATTCTCTTAAAAAGTCTGCGGACAGGGATAAATTTTTCTTTGATGTCTGATTTTGGCTCTGTCTTGTCCAAAAGTTTGACCAAGGCATGAAGTTTTTTTATTTCAACGCGCATTTGGTGGATTGCAGTTTCCGACTGGACTTCCAAAACAACAGGCAACAATTTCAGCACTTCGTCAAAGTGTTGCTTGAAATACGCTGCTGTTTTTAAATGATAAGGCATTCGCTGTTATCTTGGTGGACTTAAAAGATGAATTTTCATGATTTGGGAAAAACCGGATTAAGTGCTTCAGTAAGGGATTTTAAATATGCCATAAGTCATGTCATTACCATCCATAAATATATCCCAATGGGGAGGAAAATAAGTGAAATACGCAAAAAGGATTCCAATACTGACGAACCCAAAGCCGGCTATCAATTCATAGATTTTGGGTACGGGTTGAGCAGCATATAACTTGAAGACAACCAGTTGACAAAATATAGTTCCCACCGCGAAAGAGGAAATATCAATCCACAATATTGGGCTTTCAATAAAAGCAGTATAGGTATAGAAAATCAGGAGTATGCTTGACTCAAATAGAATGATTCCCACGAATTTGGCCAAGAAATAATTATTCACCTGCGGTTTGATTTGGAAGTATTCTGGCAAAGAAAATAATACAAGTGCCCAATAAGCCAATTTCAAATGTTCCCATACACTTTCATTCACAGGCACAAAAGCACCCAAAACATTATTTTCGCCAAACCAAGGATAAAAATAATGCAGGATGGTGCCCAATAAAATGATGGCTACAGTACCATAAATGGACCAAATTTTAACTTGATTTTTGGACATGCACCTGCGCTTTCTTTTAAAGTTAACTGAAAGGTGAAAAAAACAAAAATCCCCACAGGGAATTCCTGTGGGGATTTGGCAATGCTTCTTGCATGCGATCAATAGTCTTCTTCTTCAAAATCATCCTCGTCGGATGCCCCCATATCAAACATGGAACTGAATAGATCCTTAAATTGGAGCCCTGTATCCAGCATTTTTTTACTCAATTGGCTATATTCAGAAAGCCCGTGAAGGAGAAATTCCATAAAGAATTCTTTCTCAATTTCCGGAAGAGAGCCGATGGATGCTGTGACAATATCCTCCAATCCTGGTACCTGTTGCAGGCTGGATTTATAGGTCTTATCAGATTGGCTGGCAAGAATATCAAGGGTATTGCCCTCTCCAAACCAGGCCAAAGGAATGACATAAGGATTGCCTTCTTTCTCTTTTTTCTTTTGTTCAGGAGAAGGGAAATAATCTACAAATAGGGTACGGATTGCTTTTCCTATTAGATTATAAGCAACCAAACCAGCACCCTCTTGTTCCCCTTCATAAACCAGTTCCACTTTTCCTGTAATAGCAGGTATTACACCTATTAGATCTGCGATCCGAACCACAGTATTTTCCTCAGAATTCAAATAAAGTCTTCTTTCAGCAGCAGAAATGAGGTTTTCAAAGGCAGAGATGGTCAGTCTGGCAGATACACCGCTTTTTTCATCCACATATTCACTATTTCTGGCTTCAACAGCGATTTGTTCAATCAAATCTTTCATGAGCTCAGGAATATGGATTTTATCTACAGGTTTACCTTTTAAATTAGCTTCTTGTGCGGTTATCCGTTTACCAATCTCTATGGATTTGGGATAATGCGTGATGATCTGACTTTCTATTCTGTCTTTGAGCGGGGTCACGATAGACCCCCTATTGGTATAATCCTCGGGATTGGCCGTGAACACAAACTGAATGTCTAAAGGCAATCTTAACTTGAAACCTCTTATTTGAATATCCCCTTCCTGAAGAATGTTGAAAAGGGCTACCTGAATTCTTGCCTGAAGGTCAGGAAGTTCGTTGATCACGAAAATAGAGCGGTTTGACCTGGGCACCAAACCATAATGAATTACCCTTTCATCATTATAGGAAAGCTTCATGGTTGCTGCTTTGATAGGATCAACATCTCCAATTAAGTCTGCTACAGATACATCAGGAGTAGCGAGTTTTTCACTGTATCTTTCTGATCTGTGCCACCAAGCTATAGGGGTATGATCCCCTTTATTTTTAATGAGTTCTTTGGCATAGCTGGAAAGTGGCTGCAATGGATCATCATTCAATTCCGCTCCTTCAACTACAGGCACATATTCGTCTAAAAGCAGGGTCATCATCCTTGCAATTCTTGTTTTTGCCTGACCTCGCAGACCCAGCAAATTGATATTGTGCCTGGAAAGAATGGCCCTTTCTATATCTGGTATGACTGTATCCTCATAGCCCCATATCCCTTCAAATACTTGTTCTTTTTGCTGAATTTTTAGAATCAGATTTTTTCTCAATTCTTCCTTGATGGAAGTCGATCGGTAGCCTGAAGCCTTCAGTTCACCCAACGTTTTTATTTTCAATAAGTCTTTGGAAGACAGTTTTTGGTATTCCATTTTAAAATTTTTTGGTTCTGTTTTTTCTATAATCTTCAAAAATTAAATTTCCCAGGCCTTTAAGACTACTATAGTAGGCATTGCCATTGTTTACTTTGGTAAATTCTTTGACAAACTCCTTTAGGTAAGGGTCACTGGCAATCATAAAGGTGGTCACAGGAATTTTCAACCTTCTGCATTGTGCAGCAAGTTTTAAAGTTTCATTCAGTATTTTGCTGTCAATACCGAAAGCATTTTTGTAATACTTGATGCCTACTTTTAGGCAGGTAGGCTTTCCATCAGTAATCATGAAAATCTGTTTGTTGGGATTTTTTCTCCGTCTCAGAAGATCCATTGCCAGTTCAAGTCCTGCCACTGTATTGGTATGGTAAGGACCAACTTGAAGATATGGAAGATCTTTGATTTCTATCTGCCAAGCATCATTCCCAAAAACGATAACATCTAAAGTATCTTTAGGATAACGGGTTTTGATCAATTCCGCTAAGGCCATGCCTACTTTTTTGGCAGGGGTGATTCTGTCCTCTCCATATAAAATCATGGAATGGCTGATATCAATCATTAGCACAGTTGATGTTTGGGTTCGGAATTCATTTTCCACTACCTCTAAATCGTCTTCGGTCAACAGATAATCTCCTGAAAACCCATGGTTAACCTGCGCGTTGCGTATAGAGTCGGTAAGGGCGATCTGATCCAAGCTGTCGCCAAAACTGTAGGGCCTTCTATCGGTTCCTTTTTCATCTCCCGGACCCGAATGTGTGGTTTTGTGATGTCCACCTTTGCCTCGCTTTAACTTCCCAAATATTTCTTCCAATGCATTTTTTCTTATATTTTGCTCTGCTTTGGCTGTGATCTTTATTTCTCCCTTTTGATTTTCTTCAGTCAGATAACCTTTAGATTTGAGTTCTTCTATAAAATCACCTATTCCATAATTGGGATTGGTAAACTGATACCGCTTATCGAGGTTGCTGAGCCAAGATAGTGCCTCTGCCACATCCCCTCCTGTCATAGTGACCAATTGTAGAAAAATATTCAATAAGTTTTCAAAGGTATTTTTTTCTGGATCCTGTGGAGGAATGTATTTTGTAAATCTAAATCCTTTCATATTGAATTGGTAACAAATTGAAAACAATTGTGGTTTACTTAATAGAGCTAAAATATTGAAAACCATGAAAAACTATTTGTTCCCAGTCTATCTTGTCACTGCATTTCTAATCGTATATGTGACAGCAATCCAAGCCAATTTAAATACTGCTTTGGTTTTATTTATGTTTTCTGTTTCGCCCTTACCCATTATTTGGATGGTATATAAGGTCCTGACAGCAGATGTGAAAGTTGAATCTACCTTCGAAGAAAAATGGTATGAAGACCAAAATTAGTCCAATTCCTCCAATGGTTTTTGTCCTACGAAATATCTTTTTTGTTATTTGAATATATTCTATTCAAAAATTCTAAATATATTATAACTCCAACTTGATATAATCAATTGATTTTTTCTATTAATATGATTTTTTTATAGTATCAATTGTACTTAACAAATATGTTTTGGGCTCGGAAATCTGCACTTTCTTTCATAACTTTGCAAAAGATATTTTATCCTAGATAACCCTTATAAAATAAATGAACAGGCGCATTAAAGTCCATGGGAAAGTTCAAGGTGTCTTTTTCAGGAAAAATACGCAGCAAAAAGCCTTAGAGTTGGGTTTAAGTGGCTGGGTCAAGAATGAAGACGATGGGACTGTGTCCGTTGAAATTGAAGGAGAACTGCACTCCATACTTGCAATGCAGTCTTGGTTAAGGTTAGGCCCCCCTAATGCTGAAGTAGAAAGCTTGGAAATATCTCAAGGACAAGAACAGGGATATGAAGATTTCATGATTCTACAGTAATCCATAGTTTCTTGTTAAAGGATTTCTTCATGTTTGTCAGCAAGCCATATTATTCTTATGTTAATTGCTTTTTATTGAATAGTTATCGGCCTACCACTCCAGGTTAAGCGGTCAATGGATTTATTTTGCTAATTTTGTTTCCTTAAAAGACATTCCATATGCTTGAAAAACTCCAAGCGCTTAAAGATAGATTTATTGAAGTGGGCCAGCTGATCATCCAGCCTGAGGCAATGTCCGATATGAGTAAGTATACCAAACTCACAAAGGAATACAAAGACTTAGAAAAGATAGTTGCCTTATATGATGAATATAAATTGATCATAGAAAACTTAAGCAGCACGAAAGAAATACTGGAAAAAGAGAAAGATCCGGATTTTAG
Organism: Cecembia sp.; assembly: GCF_007126775.1. Lineage (GTDB taxonomy): Bacteria > Bacteroidota > Bacteroidia > Cytophagales > Cyclobacteriaceae > Cecembia. The sequence continues at coordinate 15,929 of NZ_SLAP01000075.1, forward strand.
AGAAATGGCCAAGGTAGAAATGGAGGCCCTCAAAGAGAATCAACTTAGATTGGAAGAGGAGTTGAAGCAACAGCTGATACCAAAGGATGTCAACGATTCAAAAGACTGTATTTTGGAGGTCAGAGCAGGTACAGGAGGGGATGAGGCAGCCATTTTTGCTGGTGATCTTTTTAGAATGTACCAGAGATTTTGCGAAAAGCAGGGATGGAAACTTACTGTTCTAGATCTTACTTTTGGGTCATCTGGAGGATATAAAGAGATTATCAGTACGGTGAGCGGTGCGGATGTTTATGGCATGCTAAAATATGAGTCAGGGGTTCATAGGGTGCAGAGAGTACCTACCACCGAAACCCAGGGAAGAGTGCATACTTCTGCGGCTACAGTTGCAGTATTGCCTGAAATGGATGAAGTTGAGGTAGATATCAATATGAACGATATTAGGAAGGATACTTATTGTTCATCAGGGCCAGGAGGGCAATCCGTTAATACTACGTATTCTGCGGTGAGATTGACCCACAACCCAACGGGCTTGGTGGTTACTTGTCAGGATGAAAAGTCCCAAATAAAAAACTTTGAAAAAGCATTAAAAGTGTTGCGTTCCAGACTTTATGAAATAGAACTGGCCAAACACAATGAGGCAGTCGGTGCACAGAGAAAATCCATGGTCGCCAGCGGAGACAGGTCAGATAAAATACGGACATACAATTATCCCCAGAGCCGCGTTACAGATCATAGGATCAACAAAACTGTCTACAACCTACCGGACGTAATGGAAGGGAATATTGAGGATTTTATTTCTGCTTTGCGTTTTGCAGAAAATATAGAGAAGATGAAGGCTACTGGAATGGATGAATAATACCATTTTCTACCTTCATCTTTCCCAATTGGTATGGTGTTAATAAGCACTGATTTATTGGCCGAAATGACAAGGCAAAATTCCCTTAAACTTTATCAAGTGCCTGTTCCATATCCCAAATAATATCCGTATAGTGCTCTACACCCACTGAAATACGTACCAGTTTTTCAGAAATACCAATCATTTTCTTGTCTTCTTTTGATACATCGCTGTGAGTCATACTAGCAGGATGTTCTGCCAAAGATTCTGTGCTGCCCAAGGAAACTGCCAATTTGATCAGCTTAAGGTGATTGAGAAAAGTAAATGCCTCCTTTTCCCCTCCTTTGATATCAAAGGAAAGCATGGCACCTGCAGAGTAGAACTGTTTTTTGTAGATGTCATGTTGTGCTGTTCCAGGTTCCAAATGCCCCAGATAATACGTTTTTTCAACCTTTGGATGATATTTCAGAAATTCGGCCACTTTTACGGCATTTTCTGCCTGTTGGTTCATCCTTACCTTAAGTGTTTCCAAACTCCTCATCAGTAACCAGCCCGTCCAAGGGCCTGCCATATTTCCTAAAAATGTTCTGAGTGTTCTTACCCTTTTCATATATTTGGAGTGACCCAAAACAGCCCCGGCTATCAAATCTGAGTGCCCTCCTATATATTTCGTGGCAGAATAAATCACTAAATCCGCTCCAAACTTCAAGGGATGCTGCCAAAGTGGTCCCATATAAGTATTGTCTACACAGACTACCACATCTTTCTGCTCAGAAGAAAAATGGTCCGCTACAGCCTTGCAAGCTTCCAGGTCAAAAAGCGCATTTGTGGGATTGGCGGGAGTTTCGACGTAGACCATCTTTAATTTCCCACCTAAATCTTGAACTTCCAGGTTTTTAATGATTTGCTCCGGGCTTTCTGTATTGGTAAAGCCAATGCCTCTGATTCCGTATTCTGGAAGTACTTTATTGACAAAATGATCGGTTCCACCGTAGACGGGTTTACTGTAAAGCAAGACGTCTCCAGGTCTCAAAAATTCCAGCATGACCGTAGAGATTGCAGACATACCGCTCTCAAAGACGGCACATTCTTCTGCATTGTCCCAAAGACAAAGTCTTTCCTCTAAAATCTGTAAATCGGGATTGTTAAGTCTTGAATAAATCAGTCCCAAATCCTCGTTGGGAGCTTTTTCTCTTTGCCCGTAGGCAACCTCAAAAAAAGCTTTGCCCTCTTCAGCTGATTTGAAAACAAAGGTTGAGGTTTGAAATATAGGACATTTGATTGCGCCTTCTGAAAGTTCAGGTTTATAGCCATGGGACATCATCAGGCTTTCCGGATGAAAATATCTATTCTCCATTGTAATTTGGGTTTATTTGTCACAAATGACTATAAAAGGGGGATAATAATCAAGATGTATTTTAAAATAAAATTTTGGTTAAATTAAATATACTTACTTTATATTTCAGTGTAACAGAATTAAAAAATTTATTTTTCAAAAATACAAAATATAATATTTAACCTAAATAAAGAAATCCTTTGGGGAATATAAAATTAGGCTTTCTAAGAATTATCTCACCATTACCTTTTTAACATAATCCTTATGAGGAGTATGGATAATGACCGTATACAAGCCTTTGGGTAGTTCTCTAAATTGGTATTCCCTTACTCCATCCTCTGGAACTATACTGTTAACCTCCTGACCAAGGGCATTGATGAGCCGTAACCTGAAGATCGGACCAATGTCTCTGACATCTAGGGTGAAATCTCCCTGACTCGGATTGGGATAGATGTTGATCATGGCATCCCTTTGTCTGTGTTCACCAATGGAGGTGATGATATTGACATTGACTTCCAATTCACTGGACTCACCTTCATTGCAGCTGTTCATCGGAGTTACACGTAGCGTGTAATCGCCTTCTTTTTCCCATCTTATAAGAACTGTATTCGTACCCTGACCCTCTATAATTCTACCTCCTTGATCATTAATAGTCCATTGGAAGTTGACCTCACTGACATTGGTTACTGAATAAGTTTCCTCAGTGAAACCCACCCTGTCCGGTCCGGAAATATCCGAAGGTTTATCAGGTGGAGTGGTTATCAAAATTTCCTTATTGGCGGTTTGCCCTTGTCCACATGGATTGCTGGGTGTCACACTTACAGCTTGTTGACCTGTATTCCTCCAGTCTACCAGAATTCTATTTGTACCCTGTCCTTCTATAATTTCTCCCCCTAAGACATCCCATACATAAACTGTCCCCAAGGTTTCTTCCACAAAGTATTCTTCAGTAGTGTTGACACAAACTGCTCCTTCACCTTCAATGGTATTGATCTGCCTTGGGATGCCCGATACAATCACCTCTAGGCCCGTGGTGCCACTGTTCCCACAAAAGTTCTTCCCTCTGACGAGTACTGCATTTCTGCCGGGAATATCCCATTCTACCACAATTCTACTTGTGCCTTGACCTTCAATGATTCTTCCTCCATCAACCCTCCATTCAAATTCAATATCGAGTTCTAGTGCTTCCTGTACATTGTAAACATGCTGGCCAAGACAAACATTATTATCCCCAAAAATCAAAGTTGGCTGTTCAGGAACCTGACAATCATAAGTAAAAAAGGTTCCTTTTTCGCCCACTGCAAATCCATTGCTTAAGGTTCCAAAGCTGATTCCCGTAAAGTCCTGAAATGTGGCTGTCAGAAATTTTTCCCAGGTTTCGCCTCCGTCCTTTGTTTGGACCATCAAGCCCTTTTCCCCTGCAATAAAGCCGATTTCATCATCTAAAAATTCTACTGCATTGAGATTTTCAGTAAAAGGGAAGTCTAATTGTTGCCATGTTTGCCCTTTGTCATCAGTTTTAAAGGTTATTCCGGATTGACCTACGATTACAGCACTGTTTTCATCCAAGATGGAAATATCATTGAACTGGGTCGTTACACTAATTGTGATAGTCTTCCATTCATTATTTTCAAAGACACTGACAAAACCATTGCTACCAATTAAGATTCCATTATTCGGGTCAAAAAATGCAATCCTTTTAAAGTCTACGGCAGTGTCGGTTACATCAATTCTTTCCCAACTTACCCCTCCATCTGATGTAAATGCTACAAACCTATTATCTCCCACAACGTAGCCTGTGCTGTTATTGAAAAAGTATAATCCATTTAGGTTTTCACTTGTTCCTGGGTTCAGAGAAGTCCAGTTGCCTCCAGAATTGGTAGTGCTCAATAGAATCCCATTCTCTCCACAAACAAATCCTCTGGAATTGGTTAAAAAATAAAGATGCCTAAAGTCGTTGGAAAGTGGGCGTGATCGATCTGTAAATGAATTTCCGGCATTGTTGGTAAGAAAAATGCGGCCGGACTCTCCTATCAGATAGCCTCTTATTTCCGAAACAAACTGCAAACCGGTGTAATTCACATCTCTACCGGATAATCTTACCGACCAACTGCCACCTGAATTGTTAGAGCTGATCAAAAAGCCATTACTTCCGGCTGCGAAAACCACATTGGCATTGGCACGGAAAGAAACATCCCAGTAATTTTCCTGGTTGTTCGTGTTTCTTCCCTCAAAAGTGGAACCACCATTCACAGTCCTCAAAAGTGTAGCTGATTCACCTGTAATCACCCCCTGATTGGAATTGGACCTATTGAAACTGACTGCAAACAAATTCCTTTCAGTGCCGGAACTTATTGTAGACCATGAATTTCCAGCATTTAAAGTTCTTAAAATAGTCCCCCCGTCTCCTACGACATAACCCTGTTCACCATTAATAAAATAGACATCATTTAAACTTCTGTTTTGTCCAGTATTGCTTAA
>NZ_SLAP01000058.1 GCF_007126775.1 Cecembia sp.
CATCAAAATTTTCAGGCTCTCTACTTCGAAAAAAATCTCCTCAGGAAACATTGACCTTGCTTGGGCATCATCAATATTACCTGTTACTATACGGAGGGTTTTATCACTGGGCAAGCTTTCGACAACTTTTAGATCTCCAATGTCTCCGGCATGCCAAATTTCATCCACATCTGTCAAATGTGAAAGCACCACCTCGTCGATGTAGCTATGAGAATCAGAAATCAAGGCAATTTTGACCATAACTGAGTTAGCTTAGAAATAATCCTTATTTTTGTATTCATGCAAGTTCAAAATTAAACGCGCCAATAAAAATGAAAACTTATTTATCATACATTCAAATTACTGCTATAATTTTTGGCCTTTTATTTTCCCTGGCCTTTATCAATGATGTGCTTGCGCAAGAAGGTGCCCCTAAGTTAAGCCCTGACAAATTTGAAAAGGAAGCAAATAAAAAGAAAAGCCATGTCATACTGGACATCAGAACACCGGAGGAAGTCGCTGAAGGCCATATTGAGGGAGCGCAATTTGCTGATTTCCTAGGGGAGCATTTTGAAGAAGATTTGAATAAGTTGAATAAAAAGAGGACCTATTATGTGTATTGCAGATCTGCGAAGCGTACCATTCCAGCTACAGAAAAAATGAAAGAAATGGGCTTCAAAAAAGTGTACATGCTGGAAGAAGGGCTCAACAATTGGATAGAAGCAGGCAAACCCTTAGTCAAAACCCCGTAAAATAAATCGCACAAGCCAAAATGTAGTTTTGGATTTGAGGGATTAGTTTCTATTTTTACGGCCGAAAATACTGTTTACAATGAGAGTTATTCAATTCAGAGAAGCATTAAGAGAAGCTATGTCCGAAGAGATGAGACGCGACAAAGACGTGTTTCTCATGGGAGAGGAAGTGGCAGAATATAACGGAGCTTATAAAGTTTCACAAGGTATGTTGGATGAGTTTGGCCCGGACAGGGTTTACGATACACCAATTTCAGAACTTGGCTTCGCCGGATTGGGTGTAGGTGCTGCTATGAATGGCCTAAAGCCAATCATAGAGTTTATGACATTCAACTTTTCTTTGGTAGCAATAGATCAAATAATCAATTCCGCCGCCAAGATGTTGGCCATGTCCGGTGGTGCTTATAGTGTACCCATCGTTTTCAGAGGGCCTACAGGAAATGCTGGTCAGCTTGGAGCTACCCATTCCTCCAACTTTGAAAACTGGTTTGCCAATACCCCTGGACTTAAAGTAGTGGTTCCTTCCAATCCTTATGATGCCAAAGGATTGCTTAAAGCCTCTATTAGAGACCCAGACCCGGTAATTTTCATGGAGTCAGAATTGATGTATTCTGACAAAGGGGAGGTGCCAGAGGGGGAGTACTTGCTTCCAATAGGTGTCGCTGATGTCAAAAGGAAAGGCAAAGATGTAACCATCGTATCATTTGGGAAAATAATGAAAGTAGCCTTAGAAGCTGCTGAAGAATTGGCAAAAGACGGAATAGAAGCTGAAGTGATCGACCTTAGAACGGTAAGGCCAATAGATTATGCAGCAGTAGTGGCGTCTGTAAAAAAGACCAATCGCTGTGTAGTAGTGGAAGAGGCCAATCCATTGGCTGCCATATCCTCTGAGATTGCATACCACCTTCAAAGAAATGCATTTGATTATTTGGATGCTCCTGTAGTTAGGGTCAATTCCATGGATGTGCCTTTGAGTTATGCTCCCACTTATATCGATGCAACCATACCCAATGTAAAAAGGACATTAGAAGCAGTAAAGCAGGTAATGTACAAGTAGTCCTGTTCTTTATTTAAGTTTAAAAAAAAGTCTTCCAAATTGCTTTGGAAGACTTTTTTTGTGTTTTGACCTCTTCCCGATATCCACCGGGACAGGCTACGACTGACCCTAATGAATAGTTCCATCTAACTTAACCTTACTTGTTGAAGTCTTAGAATCCGGGTTTAATGCCTATTTCAGTTTAAAGATAATTGACATTGTATCTATCTAAATAAAAAAGTCCGCTGGCAATACCAGCGGACTTTTGACAAATCAATCTATCTATTTATCAATTGCTATTCAAAACGGCTCCGCCACCTTCTCCTCCGCCTTCTTTGATATCATCATTGCTTACTCCCCTGCGTTTTCTCCTACTAGGTTCCATGCTTAGTTTGCCGATTCTATAGTTGAAATTGATCTTGAAGTTCATATTTCTTAAACCGACAATACTCTGCTGCATAATGTTAGGCGTCTGCAATTCATTTCGGATTCTAAATTCTGTAGTAAAGAAATTTTCCGCACCAAATCCTATACTTCCTCTTTTTTCATTGAACTGCTTATTGATATTCAAACTGTATATTCCAAAACCACCAGCAGAACCCTGAAGTTGCACCTGTCTTCCTCTCATAAAGGCGAAAGATTGCAATTGCCAGTTGTTGGGCAAAGAGTAGTTCGCAAATATCCTCCCGCTTAGCACAAAGCCTTGGTTACTGGCTGCAAACAGGGGATCCTCAAGGCCATTACTCAAGTCCGCGTAATATCCATCCACACTACCATTAAGAGAAAATTTACCGGAAAGATTTACATTCGAAAATACAGAGAATCCATAAGCCCTTTCCTGACCGATATTTTCAAAAGTTGTAAAGATAATGTCGTCATCCCTCACAGTCCTTACTGGCTGAATTGACCCGGTTGTGTTTCTAAAGTAGGTGGTGAAATTAAGCGTCATAGCTTTGGTATAGGTACTGTAGGAAAGTTCGTAATTGTCCGTCAACTCAGGATCCAATAAAGGGTTTCCCTGCGATACCTGTTGTGGGTTTGCTGCATTGATATTCGGATTCAGGAAATTAAGGAAAGGTCTCTGTACCCTTCGATTATAGGCAGCTTTGATCATATTGCCATTCTGAAATTTTCTGCTCAGGTTCAAACTTGGAACGAATAGACCATAGGAAGGAATATCTGTTTCCAATTCTGCATTTCTAAAGTCTGCATCAATATTTGTATATTCATACCTTAGACCTGCTTTTAAACCGTAATTTTTTAGTATTGTTGCAGTGTAAGAAGCATATCCAGCAGTTACATTTTGATCATAACTGAATTCGTTGGAAAAAGCAATGTCATCGATTTGGACAAATTCTCCATCAGACCCTTCTGCTGTAAAATATGCGAAATCACTTTGTGCTCTTCGCATGATATTTTTGGCGCCATACTCCAAAATCTGGTTTTTACCTGATCCTATGGGATTAACGTAATCCAACTGTACTGTAAACTCTTGGTTTCTACCAAGGTTATTGTTTTTGATTCTACTGGCGATATCAGTAAAAGTGCCGTTGTAAAGGCTGTTGACAAAATCATTGGTCAGGTTATTCTGACTGTACAAAGATGAAATACTAAATTCCTTTTGTGGCTTCTCATAGGTCTTTGTATAGTTGAAGTTGACATCAACATTATTGCTCAGGTTTCTGATATCCACATCCCGCAACAGGGAAGAAACCAATTCTTCCTCAAAAAACGTCTCAGTCAGCAGGCCATCCTGTTTGTTATTCATATTTCTGAGACCAAAGCTTACCGAGGCGGTCATAAAATTATACTTATCGATATCATAATCCCAGCCCAGGTTGTACCTTCCAAAGATCATATTGTTACGGGTATCCGCATTCTGTAAAATATTCAAGGTGGTGCCATCCGCATTGGTCACCAATTGGTTGTTTTCAAATGAACCCAGGATATTGTACCCTGCCCGTCCAAACCCACCTAAGGTCCATCCCATTTTTCCTTGTTTCAAGTTGGCATTCAAACCCAAATTGGAGCCTCTCAATCCAGCACTACTGTTAATATTTAGCGTAGCACCTTGAAGGTTGTTCTTTTTAGTGACGATATTAATGACACCGCCTGTGCCTTCTGCATCGTATTTTGCAGAGGGAGAAGTGATCACTTCAATAGATTTAATTTCTTCGGCTGGGATCTGCTTCAAAGCGTCTGCTACATTGGATGCCACAATAGCTGATTGCTTGCCATTGATCAATACCAGAATATTACTGCTTCCCCGCATAGAAACATTACCGTCCAAATCAACAGAAAGCATAGGAACACGCCGCATTACATCGGTAGCATCACCACCTACTAAGGTTTTATCATTTTCTGCATTATAAATAGTACGGTCGACCTTCTCTTCAATAAGGTCTCTTTGCCCCATTACTGTAACTTCTTGAAGAGAAACAGCTTCTGAGACTAGGATGATATTTTCAAGTTCCATGACCGGGCTGGCATCAGTAATTTCAAGCACCGGGGTAGTATATCCCTCAAAACCAAGGAAATTGATCTGAACCTGGTATTTACCGGCTTCAAAATTTGAAATAACAAACTCTCCCTCAAAATCTGCCACTGCACCGGCTATCGTCATTCCACTTTCAGCTTCCAAAAGTGCTACAGAAGCATAGGGTACGGGATCTTCTGAACCTTTCTCAAGAATTTTTCCGGAAATTTTAAAAACAGGCTTTTCTACCTGTTGGGCATGAACTTGGGCCATCTGGGCCGTCAGTGCCAGCATAGTGAAAAAGGCAATTAATAATTGGTTTAGCGTTTTCATGTTTTTTTGCGGATATTTTACAGTAACAAAGGAAAACTATTGTGCTTTCAAAAGAAAAAGCGATAGACCAGTACCGCAGATGTCTCGACCAAAAGCCTTATTAATCGGATAAACCCCTGAAGATTCCGGGCAAACAAAACTTTATCTTTTAAATACATCAATTCATCGGCATAATCGAGCTATTGGTAGATACTTTTAGCAAAACCGTAAAATTTTATTTTAGTTTACTGGAAATTCACCTATTTTAATTCGATGGAAAGCAGTGGTCTAAAAAAAAATATTACAATTCTCATACATATCCTGGCCTGGTTGCTGATTGGTTTGGTGTTGTTTGTTCTCTCCCCATTGTCTGCAGGAGTAGAAAGGCCAATAGAGTTCTGGATAAAGCAAGGGATTATGTTTTCCTTCCTGATCGGGATTTTTTACTTCAATTACATGTACCTCATTGAGCGTACCCTTTTCAGAAACAGAACTTCTGTCTTTCTTATCGTGAATTTTTTGGCTGGGCTGATATATGTAGGGATTTTAATTGTATACGATGACTTCGTTGGAATGCAGGAGATCATGCACAGGACCTTTCGCCCAGATGTCCCTCACACACCTAGGCCAAGAAATTACTATTGGGATATCTCCCACCTTCTGGTTTTCTACATGTCTGTTGGGATCAGTACCAGTATCGCAACAGTTCAAAAGTGGCAAGAAGACGAAAAAATCAGACTGAGATTGGAAAAAGAAAAAACAAATTCTGAATTTTCTTTCCTGAAAGCACAAATTAACCCCCATTTCTTCTTTAACACACTGAACAACATTTATTCATTAACCAATATTGATGTAGAAAAAGCCAAAACAGCGCTGCTCAAGTTATCCAGAATGATGCGGTATGTGCTCTATGAAACAGAAAAAAACCAAACTTTGCTCTCCAAAGAGTTGGATTTCATCAAAGATTTTCTTGAACTCATGAAAATGAGGCTTACCCAGAAAGTTAAACTTGATATTCAATTGCCGGAAAAAGTTAAAGATGTTGAAATTGCCCCCATGCTTCTTTTGCCAATCATTGAAAACTGCTTCAAACATGGTGTCAGTTCCCAAACTGACAGCCATATACAAATCCGTTTGGAAAAAACTGAAAACGAGTTGCACCTGGAGACAAAGAATACTATATTCAAATCAAGTGAGAATACTCCTGAAGGCAGTGCAAGCGGCATAGGCCTAATCAATACTATGAGAAGGTTGGATCTCTTATATCCCGGAAAATACACTTTGACCATTGACAAAATCAATCCTGAAAACGAATACAGGTTGCACCTTATTTTAAAAATAAAATGAAAATCACATGCATAGCAGTGGATGACGAACCTTTGGCATTGGACCTGATCAGTAAATTTATTGAACAAACATCATTTTTATCCTTAGAGGCAAAGTTTGACAATGCCATAGAAGCATTAGGTTACCTCAACAAGTATGAAATAGATTTGGTGTTCCTGGATATTCAAATGCCGGACTTATCAGGAATGGAATTGGCGAGAATACTGGAAGGCAAACAAAGTGAAAAAAAATCGAGGATAATTTTTACAACCGCTTACAATCAATTTGCTATAGAAGGCTATAAGGTTGATGCATTGGATTACCTTTTAAAACCTTTTAGTTACGAGGAATTTTTAAAAGCGGCCACCAAAGCTTATCAGTATGTAGAACAAAGGAACCGCAGCAAACAGGAAGTAACGGCTCCGAATATGATCGGAGATTTTATTTTTTTAAAAGTGGAATACCAATTGGTAAAGGTCTTACTCAGTCAAATTACCCATATAGAAGCCTATAAAGATTATGTAAAAGTCTAAAAAAAAAAAAAAAAAAGCCCATTGTTATCACTGAGCAGTATGAAAAGTATGGAAGATATATTGCCCA
>NZ_SLAP01000175.1 GCF_007126775.1 Cecembia sp.
ACATTGCGGCTGTTTTTGCCAGTAATTTTTCCAATCATATGTTGCGGTTGGCAGAAGAAATTATGAACAGAAAAGGCCTTGATTACGAAATGCTCAAGCCTTTGATCATTGAAACCATTAGCAAAAGCTTGGAATTGGGTGCCAAAAGGGCCCAAACAGGACCTGCCCTGAGGGCTGACTTCACTACCTTGGAAGCGCATTACCAGTTTTTGAATTATAACGAGCAAGTGGCAGAACTTTATAAGTTGATTTCCCAAGATATCATTGATTCGAATTAGGGCAGGGTTAAAAACAGAAAAAATACCCTGTACAGGGTATTTTTTTGTATTTTCTTTAGCCCTAAATTGAGCATCCATAAGGAACCTTTTGAAGAGTAGTAAAGCGTTTTTTAGTGTTTGTTGAAGTATTTTACAAAAGGGGAAGCGGCTAATGAAGTTTTTCATTGGCCGTTTTTTTATTCCTGGCCATTGGTTTCTTTTACTGGACCTACTTTTGTAAATTTATTCAAAATTAATATTTGATAATGGCTTTTGCGTATAAAAGGATTCTACGTTATTTCTTCAGAGGACTACTTTTTGTGGTCCCAATTGCCCTGACCATATATGTCATTATACTTTTCATTCAATTTTTGGATGGTATTGTTCCTATTTCTGTGCCGGGTCTTGGGATTCTCATCATGTTGGGATTTATCACCCTTGTAGGGTATTTGGCGGGTATGTTCATCACAAGGCCGTTATTTGAGGAGTTTGAACGGTGGGTATTTAAAATTCCATTGGTCAATATTCTCTACACCAGTATTAAAGATCTGATGTCTGCCTTTGTAGGGGATAAGAAAAAGTTTAATATTCCTGTAATTGTCAAATTATCGGAAAATATGTCCAGATTGGGCTTTATTACCCAAGATAATCTAAGTGTCTTGGAAGAAGAAGATTTGGTGGCCATTTATTTCCCCCATAGTTATAATTTCTCGGGAAATCTTTTTTTGGTCCCAAGAGAAAATGTTAGAATATTGAAAAACATCAAGAGCGCAGATATCATGAAATTCATCGTTTCCGGTGGTGTTTCCCAATTAGGGAAGGAATGAGTCATTGGAAAAATCTCAAAGTCCGTTAAAATCAAACTTAAAAAAACCTAATATGAAAAGACTACTAGTACTTATTTTCCTCGTCACTATATCTTTTGGTATAAATGCACAGGATGGATGGATTTCCTTATTCAACGGCAAAGACCTGGAAGGTTGGAAAATCGGGGAAAATCCAGATTCATTTAAAGTAGAAGATGGGATCATCAAAATAGATGGACCCAGAGCCCATGCCTTTTATGTGGGAGAGGTAAATGATGGAGAGTTTAAGGATTTTGAGCTGATGGTGGAATTGAAGACCATGCCAAAAGCCAATTCAGGAATTTTTTTCCATACCGCTTATCAGGAAGATGGATGGCCTGATAAAGGTTATGAAGTCCAAGTGAATCAAAGCCATGGTGACTGGAGAAGATCAGGAAGCCTCTATTCCTTCAATGATGTCCGTGAAACCTATGTCAAAGACGGGGATTGGTATACTACACATATCATCGTTAAAGGAGATCATGTGACAGTTAAGTTGGATGGAAAAACAGTAATGGAGTATATTGAATCAGAGGATGGAAACAGACCGGAAAATGCCGGAGAAAAAAGGATAGATAAGGGTACTTTTGCCATTCAGGCCCACGACCCTGAGAGCGTGATTTATTACCGAAGTATAAAAGTTAAGGTTTTATAAAATAAAAATCCCCGAAGCAGGCTTCGGGGATTTGATACTTATTGACTTTCTCTTAGAGCACTGCGTCCAATTTCTGAGCAAGTACTGCCTTTGGTACCGCACCTACCTGTTTGTCTACCATTTCTCCACCTTTAAAAAACATTAATGTAGGAATGCTTCTGATTCCAAAAGCAGAGGCTACTGCTGGATTAGAATCCACATCAACTTTTCCGATTACTGCTTTTCCCTCATAATCACCGGCCAGTTCTTCAACGATGGGTCCGATCATTTTACAGGGACCACACCATTCTGCCCAAAAATCAACCAATACAGGTTTATCTGACTTCAATATCTCCTCAAAGTTTGCGTCAGTAATTTCAATTGCTTTTGCCATTGTATAATTTATTTTTGTTTAAGCTTAATTTTAAAATCTAATTATCCAATTAAAATTCCTTCTAAATAGTTCCAACCAAGGATAAATAATACACCATCAGATGATTTGATATACTACTTCGGGTATCTGTCCCAAGTCTTTGATCATTTCATTAGAAGGATCTACGGTGTATTTTTTAGACATAAGGTCCAATGTGATATTTTCTTTGTTGTCTAGAACATTGATATACAACTTGGCATCTCCCTTATATTTTTGAGTGATTCCTTCCAATTTCTCCATCAATTCCAGACTGAGATCATCCAGGTCTATATTGACACGGAGTCCTTTGATCATCTTTCCCCTGACTTCACTCAACAACATCATGTTGTTGATTTTGAATTCAAACTCATTTTCCCTCCATTTGTTTGGGTGGACTGATCCGGTAAGGTAGATAAACCAGCCGGTCATAAAGTATTCTTTGTACTTGATGTAATCTTCTCCAAAGATGAAGAAAGTATGGCCCCCATGGTAGTCTTCCATGCTTAGGGTACCAAATGGTTTACCTGTTTTGGTCGTTCTGTGGGCAAAACTGGTAACCATTCCTGCAGCTTTTATGTCTCCCTTTTTTCTAAGATTTTCAATGTCATTGAAAGCGGTCAGGGGGGTATTGGTAAAGGCATCCATTTCAATTCTGAATTGGTCCAAAGGATGACCTGAAATGTATAGTCCTACAACTTCTTTTTCAATGTTTAATTGCTGTAATTGACTGAATGGTTCCATGCTTTGGACCGATGGCATGGGTACTTCCATACCGGATCCTCCCCCAAAAAGGCTGACTTGGGCACTGTCTGCCTCTTGCTGTACTTTTTGGGCATATTTCACTGCTTTCTCTATCAAGCTTACTTCCCCGTCCGGTGCTTCTAGATACTGTCTTCTATGGTGTTGAGGGAAACAGTCAAAACTTCCCGCCATGGCCAAAGATTCCATGGATTTCTTGTTCAGTGCCCGGGAGTTTACCCTTTTACAGAAATCAAAGATGTTGGTGTATTTGCCATTTTTTTCTCTTTCTTCTACTATTGCATCGACTGCTGCCCCTCCTACACCTTTGATTGCTGCCATACCAAATCGGACCTGTCCTTCCGGGTTAACTGTAAAACCATTTTTCGATTCATTGACATCAGGTCCCAAAACGGAAATTCCCATGCGCTTACATTCTTCCATGAAAAAAGTAACCTGGCTGATATCGTTCATGTTGTTACTCAGCACAGAAGCCATGTATTCGGCAGGATAATGGGCTTTGAGGTAAGCTGTCTGATAGGCTATCCAAGCGTAGCAGGTAGAATGGGATTTGTTAAAGGCATAGGATGCAAAAGCTTCCCAGTCTTTCCAGATTTTTTCCAGTTTTTTGGCATCATGTCCTTTAGAAGAAGCCTGTTCGATGAATTTCGGTTTCATTTTATCCAAAACATCTTTCTGCTTTTTGCCCATCGCCTTCCGCAAAACATCCGCTTCACCTTTGGTAAAGCCAGCCAGTTTCTGGGAAAGTAACATGACCTGCTCTTGGTAAACTGTAATCCCATAAGTTTCCTCGAGGTACTCCTGCATGTCATCGAGATCATAGCTAATGGGCTCCAATCCATGTTTCCTTTTGATAAAGGAGGGAATATACTCTAAAGGTCCTGGTCTATAAAGGGCATTCATTGCAATCAAATCTGCAAAAACGGTAGGTTTTAGTTCCCGCATGTATTTTTGCATCCCGGCAGATTCGTATTGGAAGATACCGATGGTTTCCCCTCTTTGAAACAGCTCATAGGTTTTTATATCATCTATTGGGAAATTGTCCGGGTCCAGTTCAATGCCATGCCTTTCTTTTACGATCTTCACCGCATCTTTGATCAGTGTCAGTGTCTTTAAGCCAAGAAAGTCCATTTTGAGCAGCCCTGCACTTTCCACCACGGCATTGTCAAACTGGGTGCAGACCATATCTGAGTCTTTTGCCAGGGCGACAGGAACAAAATTGGTGATATCATCTGGAGTAATGATGACCCCGCAGGCATGGATTCCGGTATTTCTGACCGAACCTTCTAAGATCTTTGCTTGGTTAATGGTTTTGGAGAGTTCATCATGGCCCTTGGAAATCCTTATAAGCTCCTCTGCTTTGGAAAGATCCTCTCCGTTGCCTTTTAATTTATCCGATAATTTTGCTCTGTCTTTAGAAAGGGCAAAAAGCGCTTTGAGTTTGATGTCCGGAACAAGTTTGGCAAGGCGATCAGCCTCTGAAAGGGGAAGGTTAAGTACCCTTGCTGTATCCCTTATGGCAGATTTAGCCGCCATTGTACCATAGGTAATGATCTGGGCGACTTGATTGGAACCATATTTTTTGATAACATAGTCTATAACCTTCTGTCTTCCTTCGTCATCAAAATCAATATCTATATCTGGTAGAGAGACCCTGTCCGGGTTAAGGAATCTCTCAAAAAGGAGGTCATAAGCGATGGGATCTACATTGGTGATAGCAATGCAATAGGCTACAGCTGAGCCTGCCGCAGAACCCCTTCCAGGCCCAACGGAAACGCCCATTTTGCGGGCAGCTCCTGTAAAATCCTGAACGATAAGGAAGTATCCTGGATACCCGGTTCTCTCTATGGTTTCCAGTTCGAAATCCAATCTTTCCCTGATTTCATCAGTAATTTCAGGGTAGCGCTTTTTTGCACCCTCATAGGTCAAATGCCTTAAGTAAGCATTTTCTCCCCTTTTTCCCCCATCGATATCATCTTGTGGATCTTTGAATTCATCCGGAATGTCAAATTTTGGAAGCAGTACATCCCTTTGCAGTTTGTATGTTTCAATTTTTTCTACGATTTCGTTGGTGCAAGCAATGGCCTCAGGTAGGTCAGCAAAAAGCTTTTTCATTTCCTCAGGACTCTTTAGATAAAATTCATCATTGGGGAAGCCATACCGGTATTCCCTTCCCCTTTTACCAACGTATTTTTTTGGTTTTTCTACTAATTCTCCATCCTTTACACATAAGAGAATATCATGGGCTTTGGCATCAACCTTTTGATTGTAGTAGCTGTTATTGGCCGCAAAATATTTAACGTCATACTTCCTGGCCAATGCCAGCAAGACCTCATTCACCTTTTCCTCCTCTGGGATTCCATGTCGGTTGAGTTCTACATAGAAATCGTCCCCAAACTGCTCTTTCCACCAAATGAAAGCTTCTTCAGCCTGGGTATCTCCTACGTTGAGAATAAGGTAGGGAATTTCACCCCATAGACCACCTGTGGTGGCGATCAGGTCGCCTTTATATTGTAATAGTAATTCCTTGTCAATCCTCGGGAGGTAATAATAACCCTGAATATTCGCATAAGAGGCAAGTTTGGCCAGGTTATGATAGCCTTTCTTGTTTTTGGCCAATAAGACTGTTTGAAAGCCATCATCCTTGGTAGATTTGTTGTTCCTGTCTCTTGATAAATTGAACTCACAGCCAATAATGGGTTTGATTTCGGCAGCCAGCGCTGCCCTTACAAAATGAAAGGCTCCCATCATATTTCCATGATCTGTCATGGCAATGGCCGGCATGTTCAACTCTTTGGCCAGATTGATCAGGGAAGGTATTTCTGAGGTTGCCTGGAGTACAGAATATTGCGTATGCACATGCAAATGGGAGAAGGGAATGTCAACCAAATCCGAAATATCGGCTGTTCCTGCTGCTTTGAGGATTTCTTTGGCGGCTGCCTTGGTATCGTCCTTGGCAGCAGTAAAGTTGGCCTCGTCCAGCTTTGGAGCTTGGTAAACCACTTCATTATAGGGTATTCCCGCCTCCGTTTGGATGACTTGTTGTGCGATAAGTCCAAAAAAACATTTTGCAGTAGCATCAACGTCATAAGCGGCATCATGGGCATCAGCAAAGCCATTACCAAAGAGTTTATGATGGAGTTCGGTCAGCGTAGGCCATTTGAATTTGCCGCCTTTTCCACCAGGTATGGCGCAAAACTCTGTTGCCAGGTCCTTGGTATCCAATTCCTTCATTTCCTTGAGCTGCATGGCAATCTGCTTCCTAAGAAATTCAGCACCTACTACATTGATATCAAAACCAATATTATGCCCCACCAGGTATCTGGCTTTGACCACATCCTCATGGAAAACAGCCAGTACTTTGGCGAGATCATGTCCTTCCTTGGTGGCTCTTTCTGTGGAAATACCATGTACCTTTTCGGCGTTGTAAGGAATGGTAAAGCCTTCAGGTTTGACTATGTAATTGTTGTTTGAAATCAGATTTCCCTTGGCATCATGAAGTTGCCAGGCCAATTGGACCAAGCGTGGCCAGTTGTCCAGATCCTCCATTGGGGCATTATAGTTGCGGGGTAATCCTGTGGTTTCGGTGTCAAAAACGATATACATACTAACTCCTGAATTTTGCGAATTTAAAAATAAGGGATATCCTTTTTAGCTGCCCTATCTCTGGCACAAATTGTCCTGAAATATTTTATTTGAACCAGATACTTATCCAAGCCGTTTTATATTTCAAAACAATTTAAATATCTTTAGTCCATGCAGGCTTACGAATTCATCAATAATTTGATACCTCCCTTAAAACCAAGTGATAAGACCAAAATGGCTTTGTCATGGATGGAGGAGATCCGTACCAATATTCTGCCTGTTGTGGAAAAGGGAGAATTTAAAGGTTTTGTCAGTGATGACTTGATCTACACCAAAAACAGTCCTGAATCCAAGGTGTCCAAATTGGAATTGCTTTCTCCTTTCTGTCTTGTCTATATGGACAAACACATTTATGATGTGATCAAGGTCTCTTCCGAATACAATATCAATATGGTAGCAGTAGTGGACAGGGATAAGAAATACCTGGGTGTGATTACAATGGAGGATGCCATTGGTGCCTTTGCAGATACTTTATCCATACAATCACATGGTGCAGTAGTGGTATTGTCCATGTTCATGACAGATTACAGTTTGTTTGAGATAGCCAGGATAATTGAGTCAGAAAATGCCAAAATCCTCAGCAGTTTTATTTCAAATGATCCCTTGGACGACAGCAAGATCAAACTCACCCTTAAGTTGGACAAAACCGAGTTGCGTCATATCAAGGCAACCTTAGAAAGGTTTGGTTTCAAAATTTTAGACCATTATCAGGAAGAAAATAACGGCAGTGAAGAACAGGATCGAATCGATAACCTATTGCGCTTCTTGAACATTTAATTTGCCAATAATGAACATTGTCCTTCATGGAATAAACCTACAAAAGGAGTTTCTTCCATATATCGAACAATTGATAGGAATATTAAGCAGTCATGGCATCCGTACATTTTTTACGGAAAATTTCACCAAATCCATCAAAAAATTGCAGGTTCCTGCCAGGTCTTTTGAAATTCTAGGCCCTGAAATGGGAATGGGAGAGATGGATTTTGTATTGTCAGTAGGAGGCGATGGTACTTTATTGGACACTGTTATTCAGGTTGGCAGACAACAGACGCCGATCGTAGGAATCAATACAGGAAGAATGGGTTTTTTGGCTACAGTAGCCAAGGAAAATATACAAAATGCCATTCGTAATCTGGTAGAAGGTGAATTTGCGCTTGAATCCCGTTCATTGGTCACTTTGGAAGCTTCAAGACCTGTTTTCAATGGAATGAATTTTGGTCTGAACGAATTTACGATCCATAAAAGAGACACATCTTCCATGATCATAGTCCACACCTATATAGATGGGCAGTATTTGAACAGTTATTGGGCAGACGGGCTTATTGTGGCCACACCTACCGGTTCCACCGGTTATTCCCTGAGTTGTGGAGGACCGTTGATTACACCGGGAGCCAGGAACTTTGTCATCACCCCTGTTAGCCCCCATAACCTCAACGTGAGACCCATTGTGGTTCCAGATGAATCTGTTATCAGTTTCAAAATTGAAGGTAGATCAGAAAAGTTTTTGATCTCTTTGGATTCCAGATCTACAGCCATAGATGCTTCTGTGGAGCTGAAACTTAAAAAGGCAGATTTTTCTGCCAGACTTGTTAAGTTTTTGGGATATAACTATTTTGACACCCTCAGACAGAAACTCAATTGGGGATTTGATATGAGAAATTGAATCAAGAATGTCAATTACCCTATTTACAGTGCCTTATTGGAGGAGAAAGGCCTAATGTTTCTTAACAAAAATTAACCCCTGAAATACCAAACAGGGTTTTTATATCGTTGTGTACTTCATAAATTGCATCGTCTTGGATAAAGTCAACCATCTGATCAAAAAGCTCGGGGTATTGTTGCTGTTGGCAACCATGCTTCCACTTACATCCAATGCCCAAAGCTATGAGCTTGGCGGGGGTTTGGGAATCGCAACTTACAGTGGTGATTTGGTAAGGAGATTGGATCAGGGGAATGTTGGTATTCAAGGGACGTTATTTGGCAGACGAAATTTTGACAATGTATGGTCATTGCGTGGAGGTCTTTCTTTTGGAAGGCTTTCTGCAGCGGACAGCATTTCGCAAATAGACTTACCATCCATCAATAGGGACGCTTACTTTCAAGGAAGTCTGTTCGAGCTATCCGCGGTAATGGAATACCATTTTATAGACTTTCTGCATCCGCAATCTGTTTACAGGTATTCTCCATATGGGTTCTTCGGATTGGGTTACTCCTTTTTTACAGGATCGGGGCAAAGTTATTTTGCGGATCAGGACGCGGGAAGTTATAACCTAGGGACTCCTGTGATTCCATTTGGGATAGGCATCAAATACAAGCTCACCAGCAAGTGGATGTTGGCAGCTGAATTGGGGTTTCGGGCAACTTTTACAGATTTACTGGATAAAGTAGATGGAAACCTTCCAGTCAACCCGGTTCTCAATGACCCTTTGGGTAATGGACCGCCAGTGCGGATCAGCAGGGGAAATTATTCAGACAGGGATTGGTATTACTTTTTGGGCCTGACAATCAGTTATTCCTTCAACACCATTAGGTGCTATACCTATAATTAATTGAGCATTAGGTTAGAATATTGAAAAAGAAATAGCATTTTTGTACCTCCAAAAAAGAACGCGTTTCTTTGTACACGGAATGAAGGAATTATTAGACAGGAATAACATCCCCCAGCATATTGCGATTATCATGGACGGCAACGGGCGTTGGGCCCAGAAGAAAGGAGCCATGCGGATTTTTGGGCATAGGAATGCTTTGACTGCCGTAAGGGAATCCATCGAAGTCTGTGCAGAGATCGGAGTAAAATACCTCACTTTATATGCTTTTTCTACGGAGAATTGGTCGAGACCTCAAGAGGAGATCAATGCCTTGATGGAAATTCTCATCAATTCTATTACAGATGAGGTGCCTACTATGATGAAGAATAATATACAGCTATCTTCTATAGGTGATACGGCAAGCCTTCCGGCTTCGGCTCAGGCCAAACTGAAGGAGGCAAAAAATATTACAGGTCAAAATACAGGCTTGACTGTATTTTTGGCCTTGAGTTACAGTGGGAGATGGGAAATTGAAAATGCCCTAAAAGAAATTGTCAAAAAAGTAGTCGAAGGCCAAATTGGTTTGGATGCTATTGATCAGCAGTTGATTGCTGATCATATGAATACTAAGGGAGTGCCTGATCCTGAATTATTGATCAGGACAAGTGGGGAGTTAAGGATCAGTAATTTTCTCTTATGGCAAATGGCCTACACAGAGCTCTATTTTACGGAGTTGTTGTGGCCGGATTTCAGGAGAGAACATTTATTGGAGGCCATATTGGATTACCAAAGGAGGGAGAGGAGGTTTGGAAAAACCACTGCCCAGATTAAATCAAAATCTTGAATGAGACGGAGTACTTTAATACTTTTATTGATCTTTTGGGTAGGGATAGCCCAGGCGCAAATACGTTTGGGTCAGAGCAGATATACCCCAAGTAAACCTGTAGACATTTTGGAGCTGAATTATTCCAGTCCCCAAAAATACAGGATTGCTGAAATCAAAGCCGTTGGCCTTGCTACTTTAGATGAAGTGGCTGTTATTTCCCTTGCAGGGCTTCGTGTTGATGATGAAATTTCCGTTCCTGGAGATGCCATTTCCAATGCACTTCGAAAACTGTGGGGACAGGGTATCATCGGTGATGTTAAAATTTTGGTTACCAAAATTGAAGATAATGATATATACCTTTTGTTGGAATTGACAGAAAGACCAAGGTTTTCCAGGGTAGAATTCTCAGGAGTAAATAAAACCCAGGAAAGTGAGCTTAAGGATAAAATCAAAATTAGAGGAAGGGTAGTAAGAGACGACGTTTTAAGTACTTCTCAGAGAAATATCCGCCAGTATTTTGTGGATAAAGGGTTTCTGAATACAGAAGTAAAAGTTATACAGGAAAGAGACACTACTTTGCCCAATAGTGTCAAAATCAAGTTTGATGTTGATACCCGCTCAAAGGTTAAAATCAATAAAATCAACATCTATGGGAATGAGGAGATCGCTGATAGGAGGATTAAAGGGAGGTTGAAAAAAACCAAAGAGCATCCACGGATGCATTTTTTCAGGGAGTTGGCCTCAAGGATCTCCAACACCACCCCTAAGTCTGCGAAAGAAGCCATTGTTTATAGAAATGTGGTTTCAGATGAAGAAGTCAAAGATTATTTCAGTAGAAATTTTAAACTCAACATTTTTACTGCCTCAAAATATGTGGCCAAGGATTTCAGGGAAGATAAAGATGGCCTGATTGGTTTTTATAATTCCAGAGGATATAGAGATGCGGCGATTCTTGCCGATTCTACTTATAGACATGCAGAGAACACCATCAACCTTGATATTTCCTTGGAAGAAGGCCAAAAATATTATTACAGGAATATATCCTTTGTGGGGAATTACCTGCATCCAGATGAAGTGCTTTTATCCAGGTTGGGAATCAATAAGGGTGATGTTTACAATAAGGAGAGATTGGAAAAAAGATTGAATTATGATCCTCAACGGGGAGATGATGTCAGTTCTTTGTACCAGGATGATGGCTACCTGTTTTTCCAAATTGATCCGGTAGAGGTGAAAGTGCAGGCAGATTCCATAGATATAGAGATGAGGATTTTTGAAGGTCCTCAGGTAACTGTCAACTCCGTAAGTATTCAAGGTAATGAGCGGACCTCTGACCACGTAGTTATGCGTGAAATCAGGATTCTTCCAGGGCAAAAATTCAACAGAAGTTTGCTTGTAAGAACGATCCGTGAGCTTTCCCAATTGGGGTATTTTGATCCGGAAAAGATTGAACCGGATATGCGTCCCAATTTCGAAAATGCCACAGTGGATATTACCTTTATTTTAGAGGAAAGGCCCAATGATCAGATAGAATTGTCGGGTGGCTGGGGAGGCTTCTTTGGTTTTGTTGGTACGGTAGGGTTAGTTTTTAATAATTTCTCCATCAAAAATATTGGAAATTTTGAAAAATGGAGGCCACTTCCTGTAGGTGATGGACAAAAGCTTTCTTTAAGGGTACAGGCGAATGGCCGAACTTTCCAGAACTACAGCATTTCCCTGACAGAGCCATGGTTTGGCGGGAAAAAACCCAATGCCCTATCGGTTAGTTTTAACCACTCTGTTCAGAGACAATTGGATTTTATGGGAGGAAATTTTGACAGGGAAATTGGTTCCTTCAAAATTACAGGTGCTACGGTAGGACTCTCTAAGCGGGTCACCTGGCCAGATGATTACTTTATGGTCAGCCAATCTTTGACATTTCAGATTTACGAGTTCAACGAATTTGGGACAAGTTTCGGTTTAAGTTTCCCGACGGGAAGGGCCAACAGTTTGGCGTTTAACAATACCATCGCGAGGAATAATATTGACAATCCAATTTACCCACGATTAGGGTCCAATATTTCACTGGCTACTTCATTTACGCCACCTTATGCTTCGTTGAATCCAAATATCAACAGTGAGTCTCCGGATGAAGAGCGCTTCAGATGGTTGGAGTATCATAAATGGATGTTTGATGCATCTTTTTACACGCCTGTATTTGGCTCGACCAAATGGGTAATGAGTGCCCGTACACATATGGGATTCCTAGGGTCTTATGGAAACAGAATAGGTATTATTCCATTGGAAAGATTTGTGCTGGGAGGAGATGGTATGAACTTCAATAACTTTGCCCTGGGACAGGAAATCATTGGACTTAGAGGTTATGATAACCAGTCCATTACTCCTGGTAGGGAAACCAGATTTGACCCAAACAGTACAGAGGGCTTTGGAGGTATTGTATACAATAAGCATGTAATGGAGTTGAGGTTCCTAGTTTCCCCAAATCCCTCTGCTACCATTTTCCTTTTGGGATTTGCTGAAGCAGGGAATAACTGGGGTTCTTATGCGGAGTTTAATCCATACAACTTGAAGAAATCAGCAGGATTCGGTGCGAGGATATTCATGCCCGCTTTTGGTCTGCTTGGCTTGGATTGGGGTTACGGATTCGATCCTATTCCGGGATCAACACAAAGGAGTGGTGCTCAATTCCACTTTACCATTGGTCAGCAATTCAGATAATGATGGAAAGATCACTTAAATTGCTATTTTTGTCGGGCTTAGTTTGGACTTTGTTGTTTTGTCATCAGGTTCAAGCTCAGAAATTCGGATACATAGATTCTGAATTTTTGCTCAACAAACACCCTGATTATAAGCTTGTTCAGGATGAATTGGTCAGTGTGAGTGATGAATGGAAAAAAGAGGCACAAAAATTGGAGAAAGAAATAAAAGAGATGCGTTCCAATCTCAAAGCGGAGGAAGTTCTGCTTACAGAGGAAATGTACCAGGAAAGAATGGCTGCCATTCAGGAAAAAGAAAGACAGGCCATTGCTTTCAATAATCGGGTATTTGGGATCAATGGGCAGTATTACCAAAAACAGGCGGAATTATTGCAGCCCTTACAATCAAAAATATTCGATGCCATTGACAAAGTATGTAAAAGATTTAATCTTGCAGTGCTTTTCGATAAAGCCTCTGGGCCCCTGATGATTTATACAGACCCAAGGCATGATTATTCCGAATTTGTATTGCAGGAATTAGGTTTGGAAAATTAAATATTAAATAAAAACGAGAATGATGAAAGTTAAAGTTATCCTTTCCGCAATTGCGATATTTTGCGTAGGGTTCGTTGCACAGGCGCAATCTGATATCAAGATTGGTTACACCAATGTAGAATTACTGATGGATTTGATGCCGGAAATGGAGCAAATCAGTGCTGATATCCAAGATTATCAGACACAATTGCAGACCAGCATGCAGACCAAGGCCCAGGATTTTGAAAGAAGGGTACAATCTTATCAGCAGGCCGCTCCGACCATGACAGAAGACGCCAGGGCCGAAAGAGAGTCCGAGTTGAGAAGATTGCAGCAGGAAATTCAAAAATCCGAGCAGGATGCTCAAGTGGCTTATCAAAGAAAGCTCCAGGAATTATTGGAGCCTGTTCAGCAGAAAGTGTTCAATGCAATCAATTCAGTAGCTGCAGAGAACAATTATACCCATGTTTTCTCTGAGGCAGCCGGCAATTCACCGATATTGCTGTATACCAGGGATGATGACAAGTTCACGGAAATGGTTTTGGCCAAATTGGGAATTCAACTTCCAGCCAATCCAAGCAACTAAGTGCGGTTAAATTTAAAACTGGCCTACCTCGAAAGAGGTAGGTTTTTTTTTGTGATAATTATCTCAGAACTATTTTTTTCAAAACCTTGTCTCTATTATATGGCCAAGAAAAAATTCAAAGATGTAATTAAAAGTACTGAAGAAGCGGTACTGGTTGATTTTTATGCAGATTGGTGCGCGCCTTGTCAGACCATGAACCCTGTGTTGGAAGCAGTAGTGGGAGAGATGGGCGGAAAGGTAAGGCTTTATAAATTAAATGTGGACAGGAATCCCCAGGTTAGTTTGCAGTTTGGCGTAAGATCCATTCCACATTACATTTTGTTTAAGCGGGGTAAAATTCTTTGGCGGAAAGGTGGTTATATGACTAAGCGGGAGTTATTACAACAGTTAAAAGGTTTTGTGGGATAGTATTATACTAAAAGAACTCTCCAAGGGTTCCCAATCCCTTGGAGAGATATTCTTTAATCTGACTATTCTTAAATAAAAATATTACTTTTTCCAGCTGGCTTTGCCACCTTTTACGGAATCTACATCAATACTAAAATTTCTGCCTCCGCTGACAATCCACCTCACTTTAACAGCGCCCATACCAGGTATATTATCTACTTCTAATTTCTCGGGATTGACTTTCTGCTCTTTCAGTTTGTTGAAATCCTCATTTTCCACAACAAATCCGGCCACAACATTTGCCCCTGATATGCTGATATGGTTTGGCCTTTCAATTTTGTATTTGAGATCCTGAGAAGAGTGGGTAGGGATTAGTCTTTCATTGTAAACTGTGGCGGTGATTTCTCTCAAGCCACCTCCCAAATCTTTCTCCTTCACTTCAGATACACTCAGTTTTGGGGTATGGTAACCGTGTAAAATCGTAAATGCAGAATTTCTATGCGCATCTTGTTCCATTAAAAATCCTGGATGCAACCTTCCAAAGTTCTTTTTGAATCCTCCAATTTCAATTCTTCCATACTGAGGATGATCGTATTCTTCCCAATTGACGAAGGCATCTCCAAAAGTCAGGTAGGTATCCACTTTCATTTGTTCATCCTGATTGCCTCTTCCGGCATTTTGGTGGAAATAAAGGTAAGAAGTCATCAGCTCATTGGAGTAGGTAAATATTCCCCTTCCCCCATAGAACCAGTCCAATTGTCCACCAAAGACTGAGTAAAGGTCTTTGTACACGACCAAATAGCGGTAGCCAGGCATAAATTCCTCCCCTTTTTTTGCAATGGCATCATATACCCTTACATCCGAGGCATTATAGGTGTTTAGGTCTTCTTCTGCCCCTGGACCCCTGAGGATCATGCCACCGTAGTTATGGTAACTTTGGGCAGCAGCAATATTGGGGTGCTTCATTACAAACTCCATCACTGCCCTGTTTTCAGGTACAGAAAAAGGATATTTCCAAGCACCTCTCTGGATGTAATCAGGTTGCCAGTTCCAAGCCCAATCCCTATTGGGGTCATAATACCCAATCCCATCCTCATTGACCTGACCATCTCCGTCTACATCGTAACCTTCGTAACCCAGCATTTCATATTCACCCTGCTGGTCAGCTGCCACAGGAATCAGCTTTCTTGGATCCATTTTGTCCTTAATGAATCTTCCTGTAGGAGATTTTCTTATCATCATGGTGATATGCCCATCTTTATTTAAGTCATTGAATGGGTCTTCACCGGCCAAACCATCCCCATCATTGTCCAATACGATCATTCCTGACCTCGGAGAGTTTTGGGTATTGGCTTCTTTGATAAAGTAATCGTGTGCGTCCGGATTAATAGTCGGTGCGATATAAAAGGTTTTGTCCTTCAGCAATTCGGTAATAAAATCCAGATCACCGTACATCTCTGTAAGGTACCAGGCAGTATATAGGGTAAATTCTGTTCCTTGAATTTCATTGGAATGTATATTGCCATCGATCCACATGGCAGGTTTATCTTCAGCTTTACCTGCATTGAAGTCAGTAACCGTCAGCACCCAAATATCATTTCCCTGATAAGATTTGCCTATGCTCTCCAGGCGGACCAAATTAGGATGTTGCTTGGCCATATCTTTCATGATTTCTTCTAAGGCCAGATTGGTGTGGTACCTGTTCCAGGACACCTGTACTTTTGGGTTATGCGGTGTGCCTATGGCACGGAAATACCTTTCCTGAGCCACTTGGGCAGAAACCGTATTGATGCCCGTAAAGCTAATGGCTGCTCCTAGGGCGGCTGTATATATCCAGTTTTTGATTTTCATCTTCCTATTGTTTTAAAGTTTCACATTTAAGGTAACGATACCTGTGTGTGCTGTACCGGCTTTGATTTCTACAGAGCCCGGACCTTTGACTATCCAGCTCAAGGAGATATTCTCATAAGCCTCCAGTTTGTCGATCAATTTGATCTTGTCTCCGGAAATCAGGTCTTTTGCTTCCTTATTGATGTCTACTCGGACTTTCCTCAGCCATCTGGACTTTGCACCCATTTCAGAATGGGTGGGCAAAGGAGAGTTGTTGAACAAGTCTACCGTAATTCTGGTCAGCCCATTTCCTAATTTTTCTGTTTCCAGATTATGAAATTCCATCTTTGGGGCCATTTCTGCCAATTGGATAATAAAATCTGTATGTTCCTTGGCAATATCATTGACCATGGAATAAGGGGGGTTATGCATTACAAAAGGTTTGATTCCTCCAACTTCAACTGTCTGACCGGGGAAGTCGGGATGTGTGATGCCCGTCCAAGGAACGAAAACATCATTCATGCCTTGTTCCGCTGCCCATGCAAGGAAATTGGCCTCTGCGTTGGCATTGGCTTTACCATCTTCTCCTTTGACTTCAGGAACCCACCATCCCGGTGTGCCGAAGCTTAATCTTCCAAAATGGAAATAGGCCCATTGGAAGAAGTCGCCATCCGTACCCTGATTGGTCTGATTAAAAGCTTTCTGGGAGACGGTATTATTGTAGATGCCCGAGACCATGCTGTTAATGGCGACATCTTTCTCCAACATGGATGTAACAATCCGTTTCTTGGCGTCTTGTGCATTGTATTTTAAGGGTGAAGACAAGTTATTGGCTGGACTGAAAGTGACGAAGGCAAAAATATTCCACTGCTCAAAAAGATAATCCAATAAGGCACGGCCTTCCTTTTGTGAAACTGCAAAATCACCTGCCAAGGGGGTGAAAATTGGGAATTTATAGGTAAGGTTGCGGTTGAAGGCGATTCCCTCAACGGGATCTTCTCCAAATTTACCATCTTTATCATTATCCCTGCTTTCAGGATAAACCATGTAACCGCCTTTGTCTCCTTTGGAACGGTCTGCTTTTACCATTATCCGCTCATCGGTATCCAAGGGCATGTAATCTCCCATAGGAGATGCTACGCGCATCAGGGTAATCAGCCCGTCCTTGTTCAGGTCTTCGTAGCCATCCTCAGAAACTCTTCCATCCCTGTCATGGTCCACATTGCTTGCATTACCTCTCCTTTCATATTTTAAGGAGGCATGGTATTGTTCGTAAGCGTCTGGAGACATGTTGGGGAAGATATAAAATGTGGTATTATCCAATACCTGGCTGTGCTCTTTAACCAATCTTTCTGCAAACTGGACTGCAAGTTCTACACTTAATACGTGGAAACCTTCTGCACCACCGACTACAGCAATGGCAGGTTTATTGTCCATTTCTCCTTTGCCGATTTTGAGTACCCAAATGTCTTTTCCTCCCTCCGTTTTGGTGAGTGAGCTGAGTTTGGCAGCACTCCCACTGCCGGAAATGGCCTGTAGTCTTTGGGTGACCTGACTCAGGGTAGGATAGTCCCCTTGGGCCAAGGTGGTTGTTTGGACAGAGAAAAGCATTCCTGCCCCTGCAACCAACGATAAATACATTTTCTTCATAAAGTATATTAGGTTTTGTTTATGATCCTTTATAAAAGCGTTATTTCGCCTATTTTACGGCAGTTTACAAAAAATCCACGGGACTTTAAAAGTTCTTTCGTTATGCAGGTTTGTATCGTTTTAAAAGGTATTCCTTTTGGATGAGTGGAAGCTTAAAATCGCCATTGATAAAACACTTGAGAAATTTATCAGTAGGTTGGTATTTTTTTGGTATTTTGATGCCATCCAAAATGAATGATTATGTTTAAAAGAATTGCACTGGCTGTTGCTTTCTCGCCTAGAATGGAGGCATTGATCTGTGAGGCTAAAAGATTGAAAGAAATCTTTGATGCGGAATTGTTCCTGATTCATGTTGGAGAAAAGGTTCCCGAACTCGAAAATAACCTGGAAGCTATTCTCGAGAAGCATGGGCTTCAGAAAGATGCCAATCTCGTATGGGAAACCGGTAATCCTGCAAGAAAAATCATTCATTTTTCCAAAGAGAATCAAATAGATCTTTTGGTAGCAGGAGCCCTTAAAACAGAAGGATTCTTTAAATACTATATTGGTTCGGTAGCAAGAAAGATTATTAGAAAAGCCTCCTGTTCGGTTCTGATGCTGATAGAACCCTTAGAGAATCCCACACCATTTGATAAAGTGGTGATCAACGGCACGCAACATGATCAGACGCCTTTTGTGATTCAGCAGGGGCTGAATTGGTGCAAGGCAGACAAAGCCAAGCAAGTATATGTGGTGAATGAAATTAAGATGTATGGTATGCAGATGGCGGCTGCTGGAGAGGGAGGAGAAGAAGAGATCGGTAATACGAGGAGAAAACTTGTGGCAGAGGAAGTGGATTATGTGGAAAAGATTTTAAAGACATTGGATAAAGGGGATTTGAGGGTACATATCAAAATCACCTGTGGTAAATGGGCAGTGGAATTGGCCAGGTTTGCAGAGGATATCAAGGCCGATTTATTGGTGGTGGGGGATGAGGGTAAATTGGGCTTTCTTGACCGCCTTTTTCCGCATGACCTTGAAGACATCCTCAGTGATCTTCCCTGTAATGTTTTGATAGTTAAAAAATAAGTTGGCTACATGGAGAATTTATCACATCAAGATGTAGTCAATTTGTTCCTGCAATTGGCAGCCATGCTTTTGCTTGCCCGAATTTTTGCAGAGATAGCGCAGAAATTCAAGCAGCCTGCAGTGGTAGGCGAATTGTTGGCCGGCATTTTACTTGGTCCTACCATTTTGGGGACTTTTATGCCTGATTTCCATGAATACCTGTTTATGAGTAATCCAAGTGCAAATCTTGCACTGGACGGCTTTGTACAGATAGCAGTGGTTTTGCTGTTATTTATCGCAGGATTGGAAGTGGAACTGCATCTGGTCTGGTCACAAGGCAAGTCAGCAGTAAGTATCAGTCTCCTTGGTTTGGTCATTCCATTTTTATTGGGATTCGTATTTCCTTATTTCTTCCCTGATTTTTTTGGATTAGCGGATGGTGACAGGTTATTGTTTTCCCTGTTTATGGGAACAGCCATGTCCATCACGGCATTGCCTGTGGTGGTCCGTATATTAATGGATATGAACCTTTTCAAGACCAAAATGGGAATGCTCATTGTGGCCTCTGCCATGGTTAACGATATCATAGGCTGGTTGATTTTTTCAGTAATCCTCTCTTTTATGGGAAAGGGGAGTAGTCTTTCTCTGATGCAGACGATTGGCATTACCCTGTTGTTTACTTTCTTTATGTTGACCCTTGGTAAGTTGATCATCAACAGGGTGCTTCCTTGGATCAATAAGAAATTGGCATGGCCAGGAGGAGTACTTTCACTCTCTATGGCATTTTGTTTCTTGGCAGCAGCATTCACAGAATGGTTGGGTATACATGCCATTTTCGGTGCATTCCTATTGGGGGTAGCTTTGGGGGATTCCGAACACATGTCCGAAAGGGCTAAGGAAATTGTGCATCAATTCATCAACAATATCTTTGCTCCACTTTTCTTCGTTTCCATTGGCTTAAAGATCAATTTCTTTACGAATTTTGATCTTTTACTTACCTTGGTCATTTTGGTGATATCCTTTGCTGGTAAGATATTTGGCAGTGGGTTTGGAGCTTATAAAGGTGGCTTTAACGTCAAAGAATCCTTGGCAGTGGGTTTTGGAATGAATGCAAGAGGAGCCATGGAGATCATTTTGGGGTTGATTGCTTTGGAAAACGGGTTAATTGATGAAAAGCTATTTGTAGCTTTGGTCGTTATGGCCATAGTGACCAGTATGAGTAGCGGACCTTTGATGAAATGGGCCCTGAAGGCAAATGAATTGGAAAATGGACCCAAGCCTGCTGGCTAGTTAGGGTTTATTTGTGGCTTTCTTCTTCGAATAAAATATTCACATAGCTATCATAGCGATAGGGATGGATGTAACCCTCTTCCACCTTTTGGAGTACCATGCAGCCCGGTTCATTGATGTGTCGGCAATTGTTGTATTTGCACTGTCCCAAGTATTGGCGCATTTCCACAAAATAATGGGAAAGTTCTTGGTCTTCAATGTCCAAAATTCCAAATTCTTTGATGCCGGGAGTATCGATAAGATATCCTTCTTCTTCCAGTTCAAACATTTCTGCAAAAGTGGTGGTGTGTACCCCTTTGGCACTGAACTTCGAAATTTCTTTGGTGGCCTGCTGGGCTTCCGGAATCAGTTGATTCAGTAAAGTGGACTTACCCACCCCGGAGTGACCGGAAAGTAG
>NZ_SLAP01000235.1 GCF_007126775.1 Cecembia sp.
ATCCTTTGCTTTTTTATAGGGTCATCGCAGAAAAAGGCAAAAAGGCATTGAAGCCAGGTGGTAAACTCTATTTCGAAATCAATGAAGGCTTGGGGGTGGACACCAAAAATCTCATGGAGGAATTGGGCTTTTACCATGTCAGGATTTTGAAAGACTTAAATGATAAAGACAGAATAGTTATTGGAATTTGGGCTATACAAGCCTAAAAGAGACTAATCTTTGCAGCTGGTTTCCCTTGTAAACGGAGCACCTATTTATTGAAAAACTCCCCTATCCAAAAAATCCCTTTTGAAGAGAACTCAGAAGTACCTTCGGGCAATTCCAACATGGTGCTGTGATGGACTTCAATAATTTGAGCTCCATCCGAATTTTTGACTTCTACCAAAGTGCCTTCGGGAGCATGCAACTGAACGGTACATGGGACAAACCACTTCCTGAAATGTCTGGATTTGATGGGGAAATACCGAATCGGTCCGTCCCATACCACCAAATCTAACCTTTCCAGCTTGGGTTCCAGGTCAAATACCTTTTGATGATTAAAACCGATGATATTGGCTGCCCCATGCTTGGTCGCCAACAGGTATTGCAAAGCTTCTTCCAGGTAATTCCCATTCTGCACCCCTAAAAACCTGACTGGATATTGCTCCTCCAGCAGTTTGAAGTGGCTTTTT
The DNA here is from genome assembly GCF_007126775.1 of Cecembia sp. Lineage (GTDB taxonomy): Bacteria > Bacteroidota > Bacteroidia > Cytophagales > Cyclobacteriaceae > Cecembia. Next base: position 672 of record NZ_SLAP01000235.1, read on the forward strand.
TGAAATTCTATGTCTGCCAAAATAATGTCAATTTTGATGCCCCAGGAAATCACTGTATATACTTCCTCCTGGGTTACCATCACCGTGGGTACCCACTCCAAAAGTGGTGCTACCTGCTCATATTGAACACCATTGGTATTCAGGATAATAAGGGCAGGTTCTTGCTGTTCTTTTACAAAGTGATGGGAGGACATAATTTTCAGATTTTATAGTTTTACTTCCTCCAAAGTCCCGAGAAAAACCTTTGGCAGTTTTTATAGGCCAACTTTTCCAATTGGCTTTGACTGAGATTTTCAGCCAGTTTTTCTAAAATACCTGGATATTTGGAGGCGTCTTCAACTATGGGGAAGTAAAAAGGATGCCTTGACTTGTCCGGAAAATCCTTGGTATAGAAGAAATCTGCTCCAAAACACATTTGCTCCTCTGCCCCGATTTCAAAGCCATGAAGGATATGTTCGTAAATCCTTTCAGGATTCTGATCGTCCAAAAATGCCCGCAGAAAATTAACACCAATAAGTCCTTTTCTTCGGATTACTTCCTGAGCAAATTCATGATTGAGGTTGCGTTTGTGTTCCCAAACCGTTCTAAAATTAGAGTGACTGGCCATAACGGGGATGTCTAACTTTTGGGCATCAATGTGGCTTAAAATGCCTTCGGCCAAGAGATCTGAAGTATGAGAAAGGTCTATGGCAATTTTTTTGCCCGAAATATAATCCAGCAATAACTTTCCGTCCTTTTTAAGACCTATTCCAGTAGTATAATTACCCCCACCAAACCTGTTTTCGGTATGATGGGTCAAGCTGATGTAGGCAATTCGCCCGGTTAATTTGATCAATTGATCGAGTTGGGCAAACGCGTCCTCGATGGGGACTTTTTCTTCTGCCAAACCCGCAGCATTTTCTATGGCCGCCACCATACCAATCTTGGAATTCAGGTAAAGGTAATCTAAAAAATCTGCATCTGCCTGGATGACTTCCTGTGGATGGGTCATGAGCATTTCACGGTATTTGAAGGCTTGTTTTGTAGCCAGTTCCATGCTTCCGGATTTGACATCCGTATAGATGGCACAAACCTGCATTTTTACATTTCCATGCCGAAGGAGTGGAAGGGCACAGGCAATTTCCTCAGCACTATCAGGCTTGGCACCAGGTACTTTTGCGAGATAGGATAAAATGTCACAATGGGTATCTATAATCGGTACTTGCATGGGCTTTATATTGATTCACCAAAGAAACCAAAAATTGCTGTTTTTTTGGTTATTTTAGCATTCATTAAACGCTAAAATGGATTAAAATTATGCCTATTGCCCAACCCCTCAACTTTCAAAAGTGGATTGAAGAAAACCGCCATTTGCTGAAGCCTCCTATTGGCAATCAGGTAATGTACAAAGGAAATGATGATTTTATCGTGATGGTCGTCGGCGGCCCCAATTCCCGTAAGGATTTTCATTACAATGAAGGGGAAGAATTTTTCTACCAAGTAGAAGGAGAGATTGTATTGAAGGTTGTGGACGAAGGTGAAGTCAAAGATATTCACATCAAAGAAGGAGAGATGTTTTTACTGCCTGCCCGTACGCCCCATTCACCCAGAAGGCCTGCTAATACGATAGGTTTGGTCATGGAGCGTTACCGAAAACCGGGGGAGAGGGATGGCTTTATTTGGCATTGCGAAAACTGCGGGAATAAGTTGTATGAGGAATACCATGAGATTACGGATATTGTGAATCAACTTCCTCCGATTATGGAGCGGTTTTGGAAAAATCCCGACAACACCAAATGCAAAAAATGCGGAACGGTGATGAAACCGTGAAAGAAGAAGCGAGATGGACGCTGTTCAGGATTTGCAATCCCGAACTAACTTGTACAAAATCCAGGATTTAACAGGTATAGATCAAGGTTTTAATAAAGGAATAATTTAACCACGGATGAATATGGATAAACACAGATTTTTCTAGCCATGGAGCGCTGCTGTGGAGAACTTTTGTTTTCTTTTGTTACTGTTGTGGTTTAAAAAAATTTAGATTCATTGGTCTAATTTTCGGAAAAGCTATTTTCTTAATGAAATCTTTAAATCCCTTAACTTCTTAATGTTTTCATCCGAAATCCAACTTGAAAGTCCCTTTCAAAACCTCAATTCCCCTCTTTCCTTGCCTTTATATAAGATCAGGCTTTTGGGTTTACGGTCCATATAAAAATTCACAATGTTCTGTTGTCCATCAAAATGTTGGATCAATACCGTATTATAGACCTCCACAGTTTTGGGAACAGGCACTTTTTCCGCTTCTAGATAAAACCATGCTGCCTCTTCCTCAATTTCAAAGCCCAGATAATTCAACTTCACTTTTTGGCCATTGACACGGATTTCATTTTTTTCCAATAGATAAGCTTTGGCTTTTTCCTCCAAGGCTTTGCGGTCCGCCGGATTCAAAAAATCTACCTTGGTCTTATGGATATCTCCTAAGGCTACTTCCAGATCGTCCCAGAAAATCTTTTGGGCAATCTCCAAGCTTTTATTATCAGGGTTATACCTGATTTCTGTAAGACTGATGTAGAAGGGGTGTAAAAACGCCTTCCATCCCAAAAAGAGCAGGAATATGTAATTGAATTGCATTCGGAACGCTTATTTTATTTTCTTTGCAAATTAGAGATTAAATGTACACACCTGAAAACTATTCAGGAAATAAAATTAAAGTGCGCAAATGGGACAGTTTCAACTGTATTTTCAATTAGGCATCCAACATATTTTGGATCTTGATGGTTTTGATCATATCCTCTTTGTCGTGGCCCTTTGTGCCATCTACGTATTGAGGGATTGGAAGAAGATTATTATTTTGGTTACCGCATTTACGGTAGGCCACTCCTTAACATTGGCTTTAGCTACTTTAAACTTGGTCAGGGTAAACACAGATTTGGTGGAGTTTCTCATTCCGGTCACCATTGCCATTACGGCATTGAGCAACGTATTCAAACCCAAACCCAGCACCGGTCGTGGCATTCAAGTCAACTATATATTTGCCCTTTTCTTTGGTTTGATCCATGGTTTGGGCTTTTCCAATTACCTGCGTTCCCTTTTGGGAAAAGAAGCATCTATTTTTGAACCTTTATTAGCTTTCAATGTAGGTTTGGAAGTGGGGCAGTTGATAATTGTGGCTATATTTATGGTGGCAGGTGGTATTCTCCACGGGATCATAGGTATAAATCGCAGAGATTGGTCAATGATAATTTCGGCAATCGTATTGGGCATGTCCCTGATGATGATGTTGGATACAAAATACTGGTAAGATTTATTTTAACACTAAATTATAGAGGCACAGCAACATAAAACTTATGAAACAATTATTTACCCTTACCGCAGTGCTCTGCGTAATGCTATTCGCCATGCCTGCACAGGCACAATGGTCTGAGCAGAATCATGCTGAGCGATTCGAACAACTAGGACCCATGCTCCGTTCTCCTAATGTATACAGGACAGCTTCCGGAGCCCCAGGTCATATGTATTGGCAGCAAAAAGCCGACCATGAGATAGAGGTAGAACTCAACGATGACAATCAGTCTATCAAAGGTTGGCAAAAAATCACTTACTTCAACAATTCTCCCGACCCCTTGAAATACCTATGGATCCAACTGGATCAAAATGAAAGGGCAGCTGATTCCAATACACCCAAAATAGCGCAGAACAGCATCAACCCGAGAATGAGTCTGCGCCAAATCGAAGGCATTCTATGGCATGACTTGGATCTAGGGTACAAAATCCTTCATGTCAAGGATATGGCAGGTAATGACATTCCTGTGACCATTGTCCACACCATGATGCGGGTCGACTTGCCAGAGCCTTTGATGCCTGGAGAGCAAACCGAGTTCACCATGGATTGGACTTTTAATATCCATGACAGGATGAGTTTCATCGGTGGCCGTCCAGGATATGAGTATTTCCCAAAAGATGGCAACTACCTCTACACCATGGCAGAGTGGTTCCCTAGAATGGCGGTTTACTCCGATTTCGAAGGCTGGCAGCACAAGCAGTTTGTAGGGCGCGGAGAATTTGCCCTTACCTTTGGGGACTATAAGGTAAAAATTACCGTTCCCGCAGACCATATGGTGGGATCTACCGGTGTCTTACAAAATGCAGAAGAGGTATTGAATTCCACGGAATTACAGCGCTGGGAGCAAGCTCAAAAAACATATGACAAACCTGTCATTATACGCACCCAAGCTGAAGCAGAGAGGTTAGAAAAACAAAAATCAAAAGACAAGAAAACCTGGATTTTCCATGCAGAAGATGTCAGGGATTTTGCCTGGACTTCTTCCAGAAAATTCATATGGGATGCCATGGCGGTCAAGCAAGGAGGCAATGATGTCATGGCTATGTCTTACTATGCGAAAGAAGGTAACCCACTTTGGGAACAGTACTCCACCCGCGTAGTAGCACATACGGTAAAATCTTATGCAGCAAGAACTTTTGACTACCCTTATCCGGTAGCCATCTCTGTAGAGGCAAGCAATGGGATGGAATATCCGATGATTTGCTTCAATTATGGAAGACCAGATGAAGATGGTACCTATTCTGATGCGATTAAGTATGGTATGATTTCCGTGATCATCCATGAGGTAGGACACAACTTTTTCCCTATGATTGTCAACTCTGATGAGCGTCAATGGTCTTGGATGGATGAAGGGTTGAACACCTTCCTTCAATACTTGGCAGAGCAGGAGTGGGACAGGGATTATCCTTCCAGAAGAGGGCCTGCCCATAAGATAGCCCCTTATATGGCCAGTGAAAGGCATTTGCTGGAACCCATTATGACCAATTCGGAAAATATCATACAGTTTGGGCCCAATGCCTATGCCAAGCCTGCCACGGCATTGAATATCCTCCGTGAAACCATCATGGGTCGTGAACTATTTGATTATGCCTTTAAGGAGTATTCCCTAAGGTGGATGTTCAAGCACCCAACCCCAGAGGATTTCTTCAGGACCATGGAAGATGCTTCTGGTGTAGATCTGGACTGGTTCTGGAGAGGTTGGTTCTTTGGCACGGATCCAGTAGATATTTCCTTGGAAGAAGTAAAATGGTATAAGTTGGATAACCGTACCCCTGCAGAAAAGAAAGCAGACCAGAAAAAAGCAGCAGATCGGGAGGCTTATCATATTTCCATGGATTACAACAAAGAGGATATCCCACAGACAGTCGTAGAGGCAGATCCGGCCACCCGGGATTTCTACAACTCCTACAATCCCTTCACAGTAACTCCTGAAGATGAGCAAGCCTATAAAAACTTCATGGCCTCTCTTACCCCAAAGGAAAAGGAACTGATGAACAGTGGATTGAACTTCTATGAAATGCGTTTCAGAAATGTGGGAGGATTGGTAATGCCTCTGATCATTCAGTTCAACTATACCGATGGAACCTCAGAAGTGGAAAGGATTCCGGCGGAGATATGGAGGCTTAATGAATGGGAAGTGACCAAGGTATTTGCCAAGAAAAAAGAAGTAGCAAGCATCATATTAGACCCTTACAGAGAGACAGCCGACATAGATGAAACCAATAATTACTGGCCAAGACAATTTGTGCCTAGTAGGTTTGAACTCTTCAAAGGCGCTTCTGGTGCCAGAGGCGTATCAACAGGAGACAATCCAATGAGACGTTCACGGAGTAGGAGATAAGATGGACAGAAATAATTTTAAAAGCCCTGGAAAATTAATTTTCAGGGCTTTTAATTTGTAAAGCAGTTTCCCCTTGTGGAACATATCCAAAGGGCATCAAATCAGCTACGCGCTCCCAACCCATATATCCTTCTGTATAAACCCCTTCTGCAGGAAAGTATCTTCCATCCTTTTCCAATCTAATTCTATGAACCCTCAATATAAATTTACTGACTTGATATGGGTTACTTCTTTGCTGGAGTCGCATACTGAAAGCTGTCTCTTCTGATTCATAATTGTATTGAACGAAGATGGGTTTTCTGTAATGAAAGTATGCATTGCCTTCTTCATGGCGAAGCATCATTTCTGAAGCACTTACCGCAACATCTGAAAGCACTTCTTCATAAAGTTGATCTTCGCCTTTTAACCTATTGACCAAATACACCTCAAAACCCTCTGCTTCCAACTTATCTTGATATACTGCTTGCAAAAAATGAGTCAAGCTGCCGAAGTATGCCCTATCTCTATTTTTGATAACCCGTTTCATCCTACGGGCTGGGACTTCTAGCTCCTCGAAGTAAGGGTAACCATAGTAGCTCCATCGCTTTTCTTTTGGATTGCACTCAAAGGATTGTAGAACAAAGCGAATCTGATAACCGAGATTAGGATTTTCAATCAAGATAGGTTCTCTTGCAGAAACTATAAGATACCCTGGCTTTTGTTGATCATCCATAATCAATACTTTGGGATTGAGGATCTTGCTCCTCTTAGCATTCATGCTTGTACCTAAAAAATACTCTTCGAATAATTTCAAGTTTGCGTACCAGGATTTATCTCGTATATCTTCGACTAAACTTTCCTTCAAATCAATTATTTGGGGATTCATCACCAGTTCTATCTGTAAAAGTTTGCCTTTTTCTACCACCACCTGCTGGTGCACCGGATAGTATCCCATAAAACTCACGACTATCTCATATTCCCCTATTGGAATATTTGTGATGCTAAATGATCCCTCAGTATCCGTTACAGAACCAAAGGTGGTATTGGCAAGAAAGACTGTGGCAAAAGGAAGAGGAGCGCTCGTCTCACCATCTATGAGGGTCCCTCTAATCTGTCCTTGTGCCTGAGCTTTGAAGGAGCAAAAACTGAAAATAACTATCCAAATTATGAATCGAATCATTCTTCAACGAGGATGGTATGAATACCAAATATGGGTTGACCCGTTTTGCTCATTCCTTCTACAATGATTTTCATTTCAGATTGTAAATCATTTAAGACAAATTCAAAGTTTCCACTTCCTTCGAAATCAGTACCCAAATATGGATTCCAATAAACGGTAGCATTCCAATTGGTCTTGAAAAGATCTTTTTCCAAGTCCCCTGACTTTATTTTCGGAAAGGGAATAGATTGATTATAACCCTGTACATAGGTTACATTATTCCGTTCAAACATAGCCTGGTTGGGATCTATTTGCCTGGAAACCACATTTACAGCTCCCATACTGCCCCTAGAACCTAAAACTGCGCTACTTCCGGCCACATTATTGAAAACTTCTATTCGCTTCACAAGCGTCATTGGAATAGTGGCAATAATTGTTGGATCAACAAGGACTCCATCCAATAAAAATGCGGCTCCTCCCCCCATGTTTCCTGACGATTCCCCGCTTTTTGATGCCAATTCTGCCCGGCTTACTAACATTAATTGGCTAGCTCTAAAGAAAACTGCCGGAGGATTACCAAAATCATTTATATCTCCTTGGATAATGAGTCCCGGAACTCTGCCTTGCATGTATTGAAATACATTGAAGTGGTCAAACATTCCTTCTTCTACGTCCAGCACTACATTTGCCCATGCTGTTAAATCATTCGTCTCCTTAGGTCTACCAAATGTCCAGGGTTGTCGCTGAACTGTAAAAGTATCCAGCTCCACTATTCTATCTTCCAATCGGTTATTGCGGATTACTGTATAGCGCCTGATATCATCAAGACTGTAATCATCTTTCGAAGCCTCAAAACGTGTCTGAAGTGTAGGATTAGGTAAATCAAGGGGCTCAAATGTAAGCTGATGACTTTCTAAAACTTCTGAAAAGGTACGCTTTCTTTTATTCTCAATTTTTCTCGCCACAACAGCGGCAGTACCTTGAAAAAAAAGATCCTCTAGTTCAAAAGTCCCATTTTCCCCAATTGTTGCGGAGGCCATTAGGGGCACACCCTTCTTAGGGTACATTAAAAACTCCAACTCGGTGCCAGGATTCAATGACTTTCCTTCTTTATCTGTTGCTCTTCCTTTGAGCTTGAGGCCCTTTCCTTCCCAAAAAAACTGCTCTTCCTGCTGGTTAAAATTTGATAAAGCAGAACGACTCTTCTCATGTACCAATATTTCGTTGAGTTCTTTTGCCGAATTTTCCTGCTTAAACAGTTGGTGGCTGAAATCGAAATCCTTTCCCAAAGCAGCACCTAATTCCATTTCTGTAACAATGGTACTCATATCTTCTGACCAACTCACTTGTTTGGAATCGACTACCGATACTGATAAATCAGCCTCCAGGCCTTCTCCAAACTCATCCAATACATTCAAAAGGACTTGAACACGCTCACGTGGCCTGTAGGTTTGTTGCTTAGTAGAAATATTAAGGGTAGGAATGGCTTGGGGGTGGAAATAGACAGGCCTTTCAGCTACTATCTCTCCACGGTCGTTGACCAAGGCTAAATCTGCCAATCCTGGTAAAAATTTTTCCGGATCAAGCTTGTAAACATTTTTACCTTCATGCAAGGATAGGATTTGCTCATACAAAGGCTTCCCATGCTGTAAGCCTATAAGCTGGAAAACGCTATCGGCTTGCTCTTTCGATCGATCGATTATCAATTGATACAAACCTTCTGAAAGATTTAAGCCTATCCGTAATCCATTTTGGTAGGGCAGTTGAATGGGTTTCTGCCGGTAATCGGAAGGCCTTATAAGTGTGACTGCACCAACTTCAGAAACTCTAATGGGTCGTTGAAAAACATACGTTGATTCCCAATCGGCCATGGTTCTGCTCTGGGCTAGCAACACATAATCACCTGCGGGAATATCACTTAAAGCAAGCTGGGCAGAACCCATTCCTTCTTCCAGTAAAACAGGCATTTGAAACATCCTTTCACCAGTCTCTTGATTCTTAAGGGCCATATACAATGTCCTGCTGCTGGAAGGTTTTAGCCCTTCCCCAGCTACCGCAGACCAGGAATAGGCCTTTACCCATATGGTGTCTTTTAAAAAATAATGGGGTTTGTCCGTATGGAGATAGATTTTGTCAAAGGCCACTTCCATTGGATTGAAAAATTCCTCTTCTTGCTGGGCTTGTAACTGAAACTGAGTAAGAAAACCAAGAAATAAAAGCAAACAGTATTGTCTCATAATAGCTTGATGTTTAGTGGTATATTTGTTATCACGAAAAACTTCTTAGGATGGTTTTATTGGAACAAACAAAATTTGATGAGCAGTAAGTAATTATAGTTTCTGTTGCTTAACTTGATCCATTAAACAACCACCAAAAAAAATGAAAAAAGCGCTCAGCATATTCCTGATCCTAATCGGATTTCAAGTAATGGCACAGGACCTTTATGATGCCTTCAATCCGATTAAATACCGTAATATTGGTCCATTTCGGGGAGGTAGATCAGTAGCTGTCAGTGGAGTGGTCGGAGACCCTTTGACTTATTATATGGGAAAAACCGGTGGAGGGGTATGGAAGACTTCAGATGCGGGTCAGCGCTGGGAAAATATTTCTGATGGATTTTTCACTACGGGTTCTGTAGGCGCAATAGCAGTATCTGAAAGCCATCCCCGAATAGTTTTTGTCGGCATGGGAGAACATGCCCCCCGTGGCGTGATGACCTCATATGGAGATGGCGTATATAAATCTACAGATGCCGGTAAAACCTGGAGAAAAATGGGATTGGAAAAAACCCAGCATATCTCGCGTATAAGCATTCATCCGGATAACCCGGATATTGTCTATGTGGCCGCCCAAGGGGCATTGCATGGGCCTAATGAAGAAAGAGGGATTTACAAATCTACTGATGGAGGCGAAACTTGGAAGCGAGTACTTTTTGTGAACACTTTGACAGGAGCTTCAGAGTTGTCCATGGACATGAATTTCCCCGATGTCCTCTATGCAGCCATGTGGGAACACCAACGTTTGCCCTGGAAAGTAATCAGTGGAGGTGAAGGAAGCGGGCTGTATAAGTCCACGGATGGAGGTGAAACTTGGCAAAAACTGGAAAATGGTCTGCCCAAGGAAATGGGTAAAATGGCCATAGCTGTGTCCCGGGCCAATTCCGAAAAAGTGTATGCCCTGATCGAAAGTGACTCAGACAAGGGTTTTGGTGGACTATTTGTCTCAGAGAATGGGGGTAACTCATGGAGCAAAGTGAGCGGAGACAACCGTTTGGTGCAACGTGCTTGGTATTACATTGAAGTTTTCCCAGACCCCAATGCTGAAAATACAGTCTATGTCCTAAGCGCTCCTGCCCTACGCTCCATCGATGGTGGGAAAACCTGGGAAGTGTTACCATATGCCCACGGAGATTACCATGACATGTGGATCAACCCTCAAAATTCTAAAAACCTGGTCATTGCAGATGATGGTGGAGCGGCCATCAGTTTTGATTTTGCCCAAAATTGGTCCAGGCAGGATAATATGCCTACCGCCCAAATGTATCGAATCAATACAGACAACCAATTTCCTTACCGCATCTACGGAGGACAGCAGGATAACACATCTTTAGTGATCAACAGCCTGGCCTTAGGAAGGGGAAGTATTACCCAGGAGCATTGGAATTATTCAGCAGGTGGAGAATCGGCGTTTTTGGCCTTCGATCCTGATGATCCCCGCTATGTTTTAGGGGGCAGTTATTTAGGGACGATTGAAGTATTAGATACCAAATCACAGGCGTCTACCAATATCATGATTGCCCCCATTCAATATTTGGGCAGGGATGCCAGTGACATGCGCTATCGCTTCAATTGGAATGCACCGATCATCTGGTCGCAGCATGAGCCAGCTACATTTTACCACGCTGCACAATATGTTCTGAAAACAAAAGATATGGGTACTTCCTGGGAGGTAATTTCACCTGACCTTACCAAAAATGAAAAAGAAAAGCAGGGAAAAGGAGGCGGACCTTATACCAATGAGGCAGTAGGTGCTGAAAATTATGGCACTATCGCTTACCTGATAGAATCTCCTCACGAAAAGGGTGTTTTTTGGGCTGGTAGTGATGATGGTCTTGTCCATCTAACAAGGGATGGCGGTGCCACATGGGTCAATGTGACGCCAAAAGGGATGCCGGAGACTTTGGTCAATGCCATTGAGGTTTCCCCTCATGACGCTGCCACTGCATATATTGCTACTACCCGTTATAAGTTCAATGACTATACACCGGCCCTTTACAAAACAAGCGATTATGGAAAAACCTGGACCAATATCAGCAAAGGAATTCCCTATGGTGCCTTTACCAGGGTAGTCAGGGAAGACACCGGAGTCAAGGGACTGCTTTTTGCAGGAACAGAAACAGGCCTTTACCTTTCTAGAAACGATGGTGACAGTTGGGAATCTTTCCAATTGAATATGCCCATTACCCCCATTACAGATCTGAAAATTGCCCATAATGACCTGGTAGTCGCTACTGCCGGTAGGTCTTATTGGATTTTGGATGACCTGAACTTGGTTAGAGAAATGAAATCCATGGTGGAAAAACCTCATATTTATAACCCAGATGATGCTATTATCGGACATTGGTATTCTGCAATGAACAGTAATAATTCAAATGGAATGGATCTTTTTGCCGGTGTGAATCCAGCCAATGGCGTTGTGATTTATTATCATTTGCCCGAGAACATTGGCGAAGACTTTGAACTACAATTGGACATCAAGGATGCTCAAGGAAATCTGGTCAGAAGCTTTAGCAGCAAATCGGATCCAAATTTCATCGCATATGATGGTGGCCCATCTAGAGAACCAACATTGGCTGTGAATAAAGGTTTGAATCGATTTGTCTGGGACATGCGGTATCCAACCTTACCGGGAATTCCCACTGCCTTTATAGAGGGAAGTTACAGTGGTCATAAGGTCATTCCCGGAAAATATACCCTAGACTTAAAAAGTATTTTAGGAGAAAGTCAGGCACATGCCAATGTCCTTGTCAACCCACTCTTTGAAATTTCCGCAGACCAGTATCAAGCGTATGAGGACTTTATGCAGTTGATGCAAAATGATCTCAGGGAAATGCACGATATGGTCAATAATTTAATGGATTATCAAAATCAGCTCAAGACCTTTTTGGACCGCCTCAAGGATGATGAAAGCAGAAAATCTCTCCAGCAGGAAGGGTCAAAGCTGCTTCTTTCCATGCAGACTTGGGATGAGGACATGGTTCAACGCAAGTCAAAAGCCTATGATGATGTGGAAAACTTCCCTAATAAATTCACGGCAAATTACCTTTTCCTCATCAATCAAACAGAAAGTCAGATTCCAAGAGTAAACGAGGGGTCTAGACAAAGACATGAAGAACTCAGTAAGCAGTGGGATGTATTGAAAGCAGAAGGTGAGCGTTTACTCCAAGAAGCTATTCCAAGCTATAATCGCTTATTACAAGAGGCTGGTATTGGGCTACTGTTTGTGAGATAACTCCCAAAAAATAAAGGCAGGAATACGGTGATTACCCGTATTCCTGTCTTATCTGTAGTCCACCCTGACCGTTGCGCCTAAGGTTTCAAAATTGATGGGAATTCCGCCACCATTAATGGTACCTTTGATTATCGTTTTTTTGTTTTCACCTTGAAAATTTGGATGTTGGCTATTTACGATGCCCCCAATGAAATTGACCGACATAGGCAGATCTTTTGGCAATACCGCATCAATACTTCCTCCATTAGATTTGAGCAGGATACTTTCTTTTGGGAGCGTGAAGTTTGCCCTGATGCTTCCACTTTCTGTTTCAGCATTAACCTGTCCTTTGATTTCGAAAAGGGACATGCTTCCCTGAAAAGATCTGGCTTTGAGCTGACCGGAAAAATTTTCTATTCTTACTGATCCATTTGCAGCCCCCAATTCCATTTTTCCTTCAAAGTTATCCACAAAGAAACTTCCTCCGGCAGAGTTGGCTATAATTTCTCCCCGGCAGTTGATGGCACGAATGCTTCCTCCATTGCTTTGAAGCTCTTGCTTTCCCTGCAGATCAACCAAGGTAATCGATCCAGATTCTGATTTTACCAAAGTATTCATATTGTTGGGTCCTTGTATTTTGAAAAAAAGCAGAATATTATCTCTGTTACTCCTGAGACGGGATTGTTTTTGCATTTCGACTTGAATAGAAATGCTTTCAGCATCCTCATTTAGGTTAAATTGGTAGGTGGCCAACTTTTTTTGGACTTGTGCATCTTCCAGCCCGATAGGTTTATTATCCTTTAGAGCCAAAAGCTCGATCAATACTTGATCTTCTTCCCAAACGGTGTAATTCAGACTCAATCCTGCTGACTGTATATTGAGCTGTTCTTTATCAGAGCCAGAAAACTCCCAACTCAGAATGGCCTTCTCCTTGGGGACTTGAAAGGCAACAGCCGCAAAAGAAAAGAGAACTGCCAATATGAAAAGAAAAGATTTCATGAGCTAATGAATTTAATGTTGACGGTTCATTATAACTATAATAACAAAACCAATATTAATCATCTAAATTAGTAGAAGCTTCTAAAAAATGCATATTAATTTTTATTTACTGATCCAGAGGGTATAAATGATACATTTTTCAATTGTTCACCTCTTCCTATTTGGTAAACCTACAGGACTACATTTGATACTTCATAAATTGGTTTCCCATTTCCATTTTTTCTCCTTTAATTCGCTTCATGGATTTACAATGGATTTGGGAAGGCATCAGGGGTGGTATAGCAGAAATGAGTTGGCTGGAGGCAATTGCAGTTTTCTTTGGCATTGCATCAGTTTTTTATTCCATAAAAAAGAACATCCTTGTATTCCCTACAGGAATGATTTCCACCTTGATCTATGTATATATCTGCTTGAAATACAAACTTTATGCAGACATGGGAATCAATGCTTATTATTTTTCCATGTCTATATATGGTTGGTATCTCTGGAGCAGATCCAGTGAAGGTAAAGCAGTTTTACCCGTTACTTGGCTGAATAAAAAAGGAATTATTTCATCCTTGGCACTCTTTTTAGCATCTTATGCCGCGCTTTACTTAGTCTTGGCGAATTTTACAGACTCAGATGTACCTTATTGGGATTCTTTCACTACAGCTTCTGCATTTGTCGGCATGTGGTTGATGGCAAAAAAGAAGGTTGAAAATTGGATTGCATGGATCATTACAGATATTGTTTCGGTTCCCTTATATTTTTACAAGGGTTTAATGCTGACCTCTTTTCAGTTTTTGTTTTTCACAGTCCTGGCTACTATAGGACTCATTGAATGGATTAAGGCTGCAAAGCATAAACCTGAGGTGTATGCTTAAAAAAGTAGTGGTCATAGGACCGGAGTCCACTGGAAAAAGTACACTTACCGAGGAATTGGCCAATCACTTTTCATGCCCATGGGTACCAGAGTTCGCAAGAGAATACATAGAACAATTGAATAGGCCTTATGTATATGATGATCTATTAAAGATTGCTAAAGGGCAAATCCAATTGGAGGATATAAAGTCAAAGCAATCACAAAACCTCTTGATTTGCGATACAGATCTTCATGTGGTTCAGGTATGGTCTAGCCATAAATTTGGAAAGGTGCATGATTGGGTAGCGGAGCAAACAAGCCATCGGAAATATGACCTTTACCTATTAACAAATATCGATATACCGTGGCAGGAAGATCCACAGCGGGAGCATCCAGATCCTGAAATGAGAAAGTACTTTTTCAAACTTTATAAAAATTTACTGTTTTCAAAAGGATTACCCTTTGAAGTAATTTCTGGTTCTCCAACGGAAAGACTTCAAAAAGGCATTGTATCCATCCAAAGAAAACTATTCCCAAGAGGCAATTTCCCTTCAAATCATAAAACTTGTTAAAACCGAACATTTTTTCATTATTTTTTGATGGTATTTAACAATTCTTGGTTTTAATACCTTATCTTTATAAGGAGAATGCCTAGTAACCTCCCAGCCTGTTCTTCCATTCCCTTATTATTGAACACTTAATTACAATACATGCGTCCGCCTAGATTCAATGCCGCAACCTCCTTTCATGCAGATTTAAAGGAAAGGATTAAAAATTACTTTACTGAAAAAAATCTTAGACCAACTGGGAACATTACCCTTTATTTCAAGGCCATTATCATGGTTTTGGCATTTATTGGTGTCTATATCCATTTGGTGTTCTTCACTCCTTTCTGGCCATTTGCGATATTGGAATCCATATTACTTGGAGGCTTGACTGCTGGTATTGGTTTCAATGTAATGCATGATGGTGCCCATGGAAGTTTCAGCCGTAAAGGCTGGGTCAATGAGCTGGCAGCTATTTCCATCAACTTTCTTGGAGCGAATGTTTTTATGTGGAAAACCAAGCATAATGTAGCTCATCATTCCTTTACCAATGTAAATGAACACGATGATGATTTGAATGCAGGTGCGTTTTTACGTATGGGTCCATCTCAAAAACGTTATAAAATTCACCGTTTTCAACACCGCTATTTTTTGTTTATATATTCCATACTGTATTTTTACTGGGTCTTTTTTACGGATTACAAGAAATACGTGACGAATAAGGTAGCCGCAACTCCTATAAAAAAAATGGAAATCAATGACCATATTTCTTTTTGGGGTTTTAAGGTTGTTCACATATTTCTTTTTGTGGCGCTTCCAATATACATGGTAGGGTTTATGCCTTGGTTAATTGGATTTCTAATATTTGGCATATCCACAGGAATAATTATGAGTGTGGTATTTCAGTTGGCACACGTCCTGGAAGAAACCACTTTCCCCATTCCTGACAAAATATCGAACAAGTTGGAAGATGATTGGGCTATTCATCAGTTGAAGACCACAGCTAATTTTGCCACCAAAAATAAAGTACTTTCCTGGTTTATTGGGGGCTTAAATTTTCAGATTGAACACCACCTTTTTCCCAATATTTCCCATGTTCACTATCCTGCGATTTCTCAAATTATTAAGGAAACCTGCAGGGAATATGGTCTTCCTTACATTGAGCATCCCAAAATGAGGTATGCTTTTGCCTCTCATGTCAATCACTTGAGGGTTTTGGGTAGGAGCTAAAATATTTTCATAAAAATATCACAGAACCGCATTAAGCAAATCTTGCTCAATGTGGTTTCTTTTTTTAGAGCAGGTTCTATGAACTTAAATTCATTCGAAACTATTATTTTTGAAAAGGAGTATAATAAAATATGTATATATTATTTGAAAAAATGCCTGAGAATGCCCGGATTTGGGTATACCAAGCTGATAGGAAACTCAATAAAAGAGAACTGACATTCGTTGAAGATGTACTGCAAAACTTTTGTGAACAATGGAATACCCATGGTTCACTGATGCCTACCTCATTCGATATTCGCTTTGAACAGGTAATCATACTTGCAGTGGATGAAAGTCATTTAGGAGCCTCAGGTTGTTCCATTGATTCTTCCGTGCGTATTCTTAAGAACATAGAGCAGGAATTGGGGATTAACCTACTGGATCAAGGGAAAGTGGCCTACTTGAGCGATGGCAGTAAGCTTGAGGTGAGTCAAGCCTTAGGCATCAAGTCCAAAGTGGCAGAAGGTATATTGCAAGCTGATACTATCGTATTAAATCCTGTGGTGCAGAGAAAATCAGACCTTGAAAAGAATTGGTTGATCAGTGCTAAGGAAAGCTGGTTGAACAAATTCTTTATGAATTAATTATCATAAAGTCCTATATTTAAAAAAATTGACAAAATATTTCGTTGAGCTCCATGAAGCAATTTAATGTAGTATGGGTGGTATTGATCCTGCTGCTTGGTTCCTGTACCAGTCTTTTTCAAAAAGGGCAAAATCAGTTTCAGGCAGGAGAGTACCAATTGGCTATCAATACTTTTTCTAGGATTCTGGAAGATGATCCAGATAATAAGGAGGCTAATTTTTACATGGCGGAAAGCTATAGGCTGACCAACCGTGTAGAAAATTCTGAGTCCTACTACACCAAAATATTGCAAGAGGAAGAGACTTTTGAATCCTATTACAGGCTTGGGCAAAGCTTAAAGTCACAGGGCAAGTACAAAGAAGCAGAAGAGGCTTTTGCTAAAGCCAAGGCGATCACACTTGATGATACTTTTATAAGATGGACGGATAAAGAGTTAGCAGGATTACAAACTATTGATGCCATAGAAGATTATTTTCCATTTATCGAAGTCGAAAATTACAAGTTACTCAATACTCCTGGGATTGAATATGGGACTATTATGAATGAGAACTACCTGTATTTTACAAGTTCAAGGCAATCGAGCGGGGTATATCCAGCTACTGGGATGCCCTACACCAAGATTTTTAGAACCAGGGCTGAAGGGGTAAATGTAGATGTACAAGGTGTCCAACCTATGCCAGAGTTCAGGAATGAGGATGGCCTAAACCAAGGAGCCATCGCGATCAGTCCTGATGGTAACACGATTATTTATGCAAGAGGCAATTCTACTTATAGAAAAGATCTTCCGGATGTTCAGTTATTTGCTTCCTATTTTCGGGGAGGAGGATTTACACAACCTATTTGGATGCCTGTCAATGAAGATGAGTTTTTTTACAATACCACACCGGCATTCAGTCCAGATGGTAATGAACTGTACTTCTCTTCCAATAGGCCCAATGGACAAGGTGGATTGGATCTGTATAAGGCCACCAAATTAGCCAATGGAGATTTTGGAAATGCAGTCAATTTGGGTTCACAGATCAATACATCCGGAAATGAAATGTTTCCCTATGTAGCCCCTGACGGAAAGTTGTATTTTGCATCAGATGGGCATCCTGGTTTTGGGAAATTGGACATTTTTGTTGCGGAGAAAACAGATACTGGATGGGAGGTAAAAAATTTAGGATCCAATATCAATTCAGTTTCTGACGATTTTGCCATTTTCTTTACCAAATATCCCACGGAAGGATTTTTGTCTTCCAATCGGGAGGGAGGTCTGGGAGATGATGACATTTATTTTTTCGTAGACAATACGCCTAAACCCAAGGTGATCAACGTCTTCCTCAATGTGACTACAAAAGAAAGAGCAGAAGATGGTTCGGAAGTGGTACTCCCCCAAACCAGAGTAGTGCTTTATGATGCAGATAACAAGAATGTAGGTGGGGACTTCTCCAATACCAATGGTAGGCTTAGATTTACGCTTGGCCCTGATCAGAATTTCTCCATGATTGCATCAAAATCCGGATATTTCTCAAAAAGCATAACTTATGATACCCGTGGAAAAACACCAGCGCCCGAAGATTTGGTTCAGGATGTAACCAACGTGGTCTTGGATACCACAATTGTTTTAGATCCATTGATTTTGGAAAAGGCCATTGTACTGGAAAATATTTATTATGACTTGGATAAAGCCGACATCCGACCGGATGCTGCACTGGAACTGGATAAATTGGTACAGATTCTGAAAGACAACCCAAGTATCCGCATTGAGTTAAGCTCCCATACCGATGCTAGGGCCAGTGATGCCTACAATGATGCCCTTTCTCAAAGAAGGGCGGAATCGGCCGTTGCCTATATAGTATCCAAAGGAATTGAAGCAAGTAGATTGGTAGCCAAGGGCTATGGTAAACGTCAGTTAATCATAGAGAATGCACAGACCGAGGAAGAACATCAGGTGAATAGGAGAACTGAATTCAAAGTCATAGAAATTACGGATTAAGCATAATTAGGGGGGCTATCCGTATCAAGATGGATGGCCCTTCAATATTTTTCCTTTTTTAGGGTGATGAATCCATCCTGTATTTTTTACTAAAAAAGAGGAACCAAAAAGCAGGGAATGCGTTTTCTTTGAAAAATCACCTAAATTATGCATTCAAATATTGAAAGATTAACGCAGGTCATTGCACCACATCGTAATGCCTTGTTGCAGCACCCAATTTATAAGGACATGAAAACACTGGAAGATTTTCAGATTTTTATGGAGCAACATGTATTTGCTGTGTGGGATTTTATGACCCTTCTTAAAGCATTGCAGACCAAAATGACAGGTATGAGTTTGCCTTGGAGACCAGCTGGAGAACCCTTGGCCGCAAGGCTGATCAATGATATTGTACTGGCTGAAGAGAGTGATGAAGATGGGCAAGGTGGATATTGCAGCCATTTTGAGTTGTATCTCCGTGCAATGGGAGAAGCAGGAGCCAATACCGGAGAAATTTCCGCCATATTAAAACAACTGGAATCAGGAAGTCCTTTTGATATTGCTTTAAAAGATCAAAATCTTCCTATATCTGTTGTGAATTTTCTTCTGGAAAACTACAAAGTGGTAGAGGAGGGCAAAGCCCATAAGATCGCAGCTTCTTTTACACTTGGAAGAGAAGACCTGATTCCAGATTTGTTCCGTCAATTGGTCAATGATCTGATCAAAAGTAAACCGGGTGAGTTAGATACTTTGGAGTATTACTTTGAAAGGCATATCCACTTGGATGAAGACCATCATGGTCCATTGGCTTTGCGTATGCTGGAACATCTCTGTGGCAACGATCCATTAAAATGGGAGGAGACTGAAATAGCAGCCATAGCTGCTTTAAAAGCCAGAAAAGTTCTTTGGGATGGCATCCATCAAAGCATTTTATCAAAGGCAGTTTTTAAGTGACCAGTAAAAGAGGCTTTCTCATAAGTGAAAATTTCCAAATTTTATCCAAATATTGTTTGGGATTAGATTTGTTGTGTCTTTGTTCCTCTGTAACATTTTTAAATAAGATTGGCTACAAAGTCACAAAGGGCCTAATTGTAAAATCAATACTTTATTTGGTAATTAAATTTGGAAGACGATTTATGAGACAGCCTCTTTTTTTGGG
>NZ_SLAP01000190.1 GCF_007126775.1 Cecembia sp.
AAAAGAAAAAGCCAACCAAAAATCCGCCAGGGAAGCCAAAATCCGTGACCTGCAAAAGGTCATAGAGATCAAACTTCTGGAAACCCAGCGAGAAACCTTGGAGAAAAGAAAAGAAACGCTTGAACCTGCGGTAAATACGCGAAAAAAAAGCATCCAACAATTACAGCAGGAAATCCAATCTTTGGAGCAAAAGCTGGAAAACATAGAAGTCCCGAACCATAACTTACTGGCCGAATGGAAAAGTGCCGCCAAGGACTGGCAGCAGGAAGAGGATTTGATCCGGAAAAAACAGGAGGACCTAAGCGAAGTAAAGCAAAAGACAGCCCTACTGGAAGACAAGAGAAAAGGCTTAAAGGCCATTTTACCGCTTGACTTCACTGACTTTGAGGCAGCTATTGAAGCCACCAAGAAACAAAAGCAGGACTTGGAAACCGAGAAGGAAATGCTACAAGAGAAGGCCGGGCTAGCTGCCCATGTGCATCTGCTCCAAGAGGGGGAAGCCTGTCCATTGTGTGGTTCGCAGGAACATCCCGCTCCCCTTCAGGGAGAAAGGGAATCCCAACTCCTGATCG
This sequence comes from Cecembia sp., assembly GCF_007126775.1. Classification (GTDB taxonomy): domain Bacteria; phylum Bacteroidota; class Bacteroidia; order Cytophagales; family Cyclobacteriaceae; genus Cecembia. Next base: position 573 of record NZ_SLAP01000190.1, read on the forward strand.
CAAAGCAAGAGGAGATCAAAAAGCTCGAAAAGCATCAGGAGCAGCTGCAAAGTCAATCCCAGCAAGACCGGGAATTGGGCATCCACTTGGACAATTTTCTGCAGCAGCAAAAAAAGTTGGTAGATGAGCTCGAACAATCCGAAAATAAGCTCGACTTCCTCAAGCGGCAGCTTACCTTACAGGGCATCCCTTCCAAGGAAGCCCTGAGAGACAAAATCACAGAATCAGATACATTATTCAGAAAAAAAGAGGAAGGGCTTTTACACCTGAAAAATGTAAGGGCAAAATGGGAAAAAGAAAGGGCCCATTTAGAAGAGGAAGAAAACAAATTGAGGCTTGCAGAACAGGAATTGATCGGTATCCGAAGCAAAGCCCTCTCCAAAAAGGAGGAAATCAATGACCCTGTATTTTGTGAGCCCTTTTATGCCAAGGAGGCAAGGACAATCCATGAAACAATCCAAAAAGTAGAAACTGACATACAGACGACGGCAGACAAACTGGAAGGCAAACTCAAAGTGCTGGAGGAAACCAAGAATAAGGCTGCGACGAACTTAGCCAACCTTAGGACCTATGAGCAAAACCTGGAGGCAAACCTGAATAAAATCAAGGAACTGGAAATCCAATTCGAAAAACTGAAAGTGGAACATGGCTTCCCAGATCAAGAAGCCTTGATCGCACTTTTCCACCATTCTCTGGATGCAGACAAGGTGGATGCCGAGATCCGTCAGTTTGAGGACAGAAGCCTATTAGTCAAAAGCAAAATCCAGGAACTGGAATCGATTGAAGGAGTGCAGACATTTTCTGTAGAGAAATTTGGTAAGGTTAGAGAAGCCCTGGAGGAAAGCAAGGCAGCTTACAGCGAAAGCCAGAAAACACAGGCCCTATTGGCGCAAGAAATCAAGACACTCCAATCCAAATTGAAGGAAAAAAAGGAATTACAGGGGCTCTTTGCCAAAGTGGAAAACAGGGAGACCAACCTCAGAGAACTGGAAAGGTTGTTTAAGGGCAGTGGGTTTGTGAAGTATGTGAGTGCCATTTACCTGAAAGAGCTCTGCCATACCGCCAATGTGCGCTTTATGAAGCTGACCAAAAACAGCCTGAGCCTTGACATCGACGACAACAATACCTTCTGGGTGATTGACTACCTGAACGGGGGCAAAAAACGCCTGCTGAAAACCCTTTCCGGGGGACAGACCTTTCAGGCTTCCCTTTGTCTGGCATTGGCTTTGGCAGAAAAAGTCAAGTCACTCAATCAGGCCGATCAATCTTTCTTTTTCTTGGATGAAGGTTTTGGTGCTTTGGACAAAAACTCCTTAAGGGTCGTCTTCGAAACCCTCAAATCCCTCCGCCACGAAAACCGAATTGTCGGTATCATTTCCCATGTGGAAGAATTGCAGCAGGAAATTGGTGTCTATGCCAAAGTAGAACTCGATCCGGAGAGAGGAAGTCAGGTAGGGTATTCGTTTTGAGACATGAGACGTGAGATTTAAGATATGAGATGAGTCGGTAGTAGGGGGAAAGAGATTGTAATTTAGGAGAGTAAATTTGTCTGATGACCAAATGCGGGTGAGAGATAGGAATGGTTCAAGTCTTTGACTTGGACCACCTCATTGCAGTCTTCAGACTGCCCCGAGTAGATATTAAGACTTAAAATTCTATGAAATTTCCTACAAAATACACGGCATAATCGAAATAATAGTCCATACAGAATCAAAGCACGAGCGATTCAATAAAAAATAATTTTAGGAATTTATGAAAACAATAAAATCACTAGTGGTTCTTGCCTTATTCCAAATTTCCCTGATTTCCTGTAAGCAGTCTGCTAAAGATATGTTAGATTCTAATTGGAGCTTAGTTCTGGTGGATTCACTGCAGGTGGAGCATTTGGGAGAAATGATGCTTTTGGACATTTCACCTAACCATGAGCTATTTCTAACTGCTGACTATCAGAAAAACACATACTTCCTCATCGACAAGAAAGGCGAAATATTCAGCGAAATAAACAAATCAGGAGATCAGCCTGATTCCTTTGGCTATGCTTTTTCTGAAATGTCTTTCTGGGACGATAACACCATTTTTGTAGTAGGCTCAAAAGGTCTTAAATGGTACGATTTAGAAGGGAATGAAAGCAAATTTGTTCCTTTCAATCCTGATTACCAATTAAAGGGAATCATGCGAAATACCGGTGGAGGGCCAATTGTCCTACAAGATCGGGGAAATACAAAGATTCTTTATCGGAGCGGTGCAGTCAATGGCAAAAGAACAGAACCTGGCTATTTGGAAAAAATCAGAGGAGGAACTTTGATTGATCCTGAGACTTTTGATTTGGAGCATATTTTCCCCTTGGAAAAAGATTCCCGGTTTTTTGATGGGAAATTCTATGATGATGGAGACTTATATTCCCGTCTGGCGGTGGGGAAAGATTTTGTCTATGTCACCTATGATGCCAATCCAGTTTTGTATGCCTATGAAAAAACTCATCCATATAAACTTTCCTTCAAAAGGGAGCTGAGGCTTATCAATATTAACCAAAGTGAGGGAATGCCTGCAGAATATGTTGATTATGAGGTGTATTTAGATGCCTCCAAAGGAGGTTTGAGAAACCTGCAAGTGGACGACAGGTATGTTTACTTGATGTATTTCGAAGGATTGCCAAAAGAAAGAATCGCCGAAATCGATCAACTATACGAGATAGATGAGCTTAAAGCCGACGCTGAATATGACGCCGAGGTCTCCAAAAGGGAAAAAAGAATGAAAGTGTTCACTTTAACAGGAGAAGAATTGTCTGATATCAAACTGCCAAATTTTTTGGATAGCTATTGGGGATTTATTGCAAAGGATGGCTTTCTGTATTTCAATAAAGCTGCAAACAATGAAATTGAAGAGGATTTTTATACTTTATATAAACTTCAGTTGGAGCAGTAAAAAAACTGGACCGGTTCAAATCTTCAGACTTGGACCTTCACATTGCAGTCTTCAGACTGCCAAGCGCGGCATATAAATTCAATAAAAATGATATGACAAGAATAATTTCAGTAAGAAAACTCTTCGCAACATAATTCATTTTACTCAACCCATTGAGTTAATTTACTCAATACATTGAGTAAATTTTAAAAAACACACTATATAATTTGATTATCAATGAGTTAAATAAATATTTTTAAGTAATATAAACCAAAAAAGGCAGCCATATCAACTGCCTTTTTTAATATAAATCGACTACATCCATTTGCAAAAACTCCTGCCATGGAATCCCATCTGCACCGATCAGCAGGGATTTTTCGGGTTTGAATTTTTTATCGAAAGCATTTAAGCCAGATAACTTTCCTGTCTTCCCGGACTTCACTTCAAGTCCAATCACCCGCTTCTTGTATTCAACCACATAATCCACTTCGTCATTGCCTTCCCGCCAATAATGTAGAGAAAGCTTTTTGTCCTTGAATACCTGATTGATCAGGTGCGCACCAACGGCAGATTCCACCCACCTGCCCCAAGCCTCATGGTCTGCAAGCAAAGTATCAAGACTTTCATTGGAAATGCCCGACATGATCGCGGTGTTATGAACCTGAAACTTGGGACTGGAAGAGCGCTTTCTAACCATATTTGGACTGTACTTTCCCATGCCCGCCAACAACCCGGCATCATTCAGGAGTTCCAGATAATTTGCCAGTGTGGTGGTGTTACCCGCATCGGTCAGTTGCCCCATGATTTTGGTAAAGCTCAGAATCTGTCCCGAATAAGCCGATCCCAATTCAAACAAACGCTTCATCAGAGCAGGTTTATCCACCCGGGTAAGCATCAAGATGTCTTTGGAAATACTCGTCTCCAAAAGCGCATCACGGACATAGCTTTTCCATCTGTCTTCATCCTCCCTCAGCGTAATCGCACCAGGATAGCCTCCAAACCATACAAACTCCTCAGCCGTCAGACCAAAAGCATCTTTCATTTCCTTATAGGACCAATGCCCGAGGTAAGTGGCTTCAAACCTTCCTGCCAAAGATTCTGTCAGTCCCTGCTGCAGCATCAACCTCGATGAACCCAGCAATACCACCCGGATATCCCTACCCTCTACGGCATCCCTATCCCATTCAGCTTTGATCTGTTCGGACCAGTTGTCGATCTTTTGGACTTCATCGATGACCAGGAGAAAAGGTTTGTCAGCCTGTTGTTGCTGCCGGATCCGGACATTTTCCCATTGCTGTGCTATCCACAAGCCATCCCCTGCCGGAACAGCATCCGCTGCCACCAAGTGATGGGGATAATCAAGTTCTTCCATAACCTGCCTGACCATGGTAGTCTTACCCACCTGCCGAGGTCCATAGATGACCTGTATAAACCTCCTCGGTTCATCTTTCAGCCGTTTCAACAAACCTGCTTTTTCTCTCCTTTGGTATGCCATAATTATTTTACTCAATATATTGAGCAAATTTACTCAATACATTGAGTAATTTAAAATTATCATGCTATTTAATTTATTATCAGTGGTTTGTGAAATATAAATAAGGGTTTTTTATCAATGGTTCAAGTCTTTAGACTGCCAACGATTTTCTGAAGGATGTTACTTAATAGTTCAAATCAGCATTCATTGACATGGCAGTCTAAAGACTGCATAAATTTATATCTAGTAAATAGCCAAAAAGTAAAGGGCGGTCTGAAGACTCCAAAGAAAATGGTCCAAGACTAAGTCTTGAACCAAACCATCCCCCTATCCCCCCTCTCGTCATCCTTAACCATAGCATAACCTTTACAAAACACAGCATTCACCAAAATCTCCTAATTTTATCCAAAATTCACTACACCCTATGAAAAGAATTCAACTCCTACTCATTGCCCTGATAATTGCAGGTTCTGCATTTGCCCAGCAAAAAGTCAGCGGAACCGTCTATGAAGACCTTAATGCCAACGGCAAAAAAGAAAGAAGGGAAAAAGGACTGCCAAATGTTGCGGTTTCCAATGGCCTTCAAGTGGTACAAACCGACAAAAACGGAAAGTATGAACTTCCCATCGCGGAGGACCAAACCATCTTCGTCATCAAGCCGGCTTCCCATGAACTGCCGACCGATGACAACAACATCCCCCAATTTTACTATATACACAAACCCAATGGTTCTCCTGCCAACCTGAAATATCCCGGTGTTGCACCTACAGGGAAACTTCCAAAGTCGGTGGATTTTGGGCTTTTGCAAGGCAATAACGACAAAAAGTTCACGGCTTTGATTTTTGGAGATCCACAGCCTTATACTTTGGAGGAGATAGCGCATTTCAAAAAAGGGATCGTCTCGGAAGTTGAAAATATTCAGGGCATTGCTTTCGGGGCAGCTTTGGGGGATTTGGTCGGAGATAGGCCAGACTTTTTTCCACTTTATTCAGAAGTAGTGGGAAAGATTGGAGTGCCATGGTTTCAGGTTATGGGAAACCACGACATGAATTTTGATGCCAGTACTGATGAATTCAGTGATGAATCCTTTACTGCCAATTTTGGTCCGGCTACTTATGCCTTCAATTATGGAGATGCGCATTTTGTGGTACTAGAAGACATCCTCTATCCTGACCCGAGGGACGGACAAGGGTATTGGGGAGGTCTCAGACCAGATCAGTTGCAGTTTTTGGAAAACAACCTTAAACTGGTTCCCAAGGATAAATTGGTAGTACTCTTGATGCATATCCCCTTGTTTGAAGAAAACGGGGACAGCTTCAGGGATGCCGATCGGGAAA
>NZ_SLAP01000077.1 GCF_007126775.1 Cecembia sp.
AATTCTCTTAAAACATAATGGAGTATACCTCCATGTTTGAAATATTCCACCTCAATGGCTGAGTCTAATCTACAGCTCACTTCAAATGTTACAGGATCCTTGCCTTCTGCCTCTGCTTTGACCTGAAGCTTTTTCAAAGGTGAAAGTCCATCGCTTATACCCATGATCGTAAAGCGTTCCTGCCCATCAAGACCCAAACTTTCGGCATTTTGTCCCGCTAGGTACTGCAAGGGCAAAACACCCATGCCTACCAAATTACTTCTATGGATCCGCTCATAACTTTCAGCCAAAACTGCTTTGATTCCAAGCAAACTGGTTCCTTTGGCTGCCCAATCCCTGGAAGAACCACTCCCATATTCTTTTCCTGCCAAAACTATCAGTGAAGTACCAGATTCCCTATATCTTTGAGAGGCTTCAAAAACGGACATTTCTTCTTTTGTAGGTATATGGGTAGTGTAGCCTCCTTCCTTCTTGGCTAGCTGGTTTTTGATCCTCACATTGGCAAATGTACCCCTGACCATTACTTCATCATTGCCCCTTCTTGAACCATAGGAATTGAAATCTTTCTTTTCCACTCCTCTTCCGATCAGGTATTTGCCAGCAGGACTTACCTCGGAAAAAGAACCTGCAGGAGAGATGTGATCGGTAGTAATCGAATCTCCGAGTTTCAGGAGCACTTGCGCCCCGAGAATATCCCTTGGCTCTTCAGGTTCTTCGGAAATCCCATTGAAGAATGGAGCTTCTTTGATGTAAGTACTTTCTTCAGACCATTGATAAATTTTATCTTTTGGAACTTCTAACTGCTTCCATATATCATTCCCCTCAAAAATCTCACCATAATTTTTTTCAAAATCGGTTGGAGAAAGAACCCTTGACATCACTTCAAATATCTCATCATTGGAGGGCCATATGTCTTTGAGAAAGACTGGCTCAAGATTGGGGTCATAACCCAAAGGTTCATTGATAAGGTCCACATCTACCCTTCCCGCCAAAGCATATGCCACGACCAACATGGGAGACATCAGGTAATTCATTTTCACCTGTGGATGTACCCTGGCTTCAAAATTTCTATTCCCTGAAAGTACAGAGCTTACTACCAGGTCATTTTCCTCTACTGCCTTAGCTATATGTCTGGGTAAAGGACCAGAATTGCCTATACAGGAAGTACAGCCATAACCTACCACATGAAATCTCAATGCCTCCAAGTCATCCAATAAATTGGATTTCTCCAGGTAATCTGTAACCACCTTAGAGCCTGGTGCCAGGGAAGTCTTTACCCAAGGCTTTACATCCAATCCCCTTTCTCTTGCCTTTTTGGCCACCAGTCCAGCCCCGATCATAACAGAAGGATTGGACGTGTTCGTACAGGAGGTTATAGCCGCGATTACAATAGACCCATCATGCAATGCAAACTTCTCGTTGTTCAATTTGATCACAACGGTTTTGAGCCCATTCTTTACCTTGGTTTCATATTCAATATTTGTCATTGTCCCAGCATTGGCTTCAGCAGGCTGACTGCCCCCTTCCCCATACCAACGGCCCACATCCCGCTGCTCGATAGGAATATATTCCCTTCCATGAAACTCATGCAGCAGGGTACCAAACTTTTCTTTGAATTCCCTCACCAAAATTTTATCCTGGGGACGCTTTGGCCCTGAAACAGTGGGCTCAACAGTTCCTAAATCAAGCTCAACGAGCGAACTGTATTGAATTTGATCTTCTCCAACCCTCCATAACATATTGGATTTACAATAATCTTCCACCAACTGAATCTGCTCTTTGGAACGGTTCGTTTTTTCCATATAATCTAATGTCCGGTCATCTATTGGAAAATAAGTTACCGTACAACCAAACTCAGGGGACATGTTGGAAATAGTGGCCCTGTCTGGTACACTAAGGGTGTCGAGACCAGGACCAAATACTTCCACAAATTTTCCAACCACTCCATGTTTTCTAAGCAATTCAGTAATGGTCAATACCATATCAGTGGCTGTGGTCCCCAAAGGCAATTGTCCGGTCAACTTCAATCCAACGACTTCAGGAAGTATAAAATAAATGGGCTGACCCAAAATTGCTGCCTCCGCCTCTATACCACCTACACCCCAGGCTACCACACCGATACCATTGACCATGGGAGTGTGGGAATCAGTACCAACAAGGGTGTCGGGAAAAACATTGCCTTCCCTCGAAATAACACCCTGAGCGAGGTATTCCAAATTGACCTGATGACAAATTCCCATTCCAGGAGGAACCACAGAGAAATTGTCAAATGCCTTTTGGGCCCATTTCAAAAACTGATAGCGCTCTCCATTACGCTCATACTCTACTTCAACGTTTCTTTGATAAGAATAATTGGTTCCAAAATAATCTACCTGTACGGAGTGATCAATCACCAAATCTACAGGAATCAAGGGATTGATTTGCTGTGGGTCTTTACCTTTACGCACAGCTTCAGCCCTCAAAGAGGCTATGTCCACCACAGCAGGAACTCCTGTAAAATCCTGCATCAATACCCGTGCTGGTTTAAAGGGGATATCCTTGTCTGATGCTGCAGGACTCCAAGAGGCTATGGTCTCTATATGTTCCTTGGTGATACCAAAATCATCAAAATTCCTGAGGGCATTTTCAAGCAATATTCTGATCGAAAAGGGTAATTTGCTTATCGCAAAACCTGCTTCCTCTAAGGCTTGCAAACTCCAATATGTAAGCGTTCCCTGGGATGTTTTTAATTTCTTTTTCGATTGAAAAGGATCATGTGTCATGGTATGTGGTATTTTTATAGTGAAACAAAACGAACTAAAAAGTATATAAATATAACTCAATGAAAGGTCAAATAATTCAATTCAGGGCGTAATTTGGTGAAGGCAGAAAAAAAAACCGGAAAAGCACTTTCGCAAAAGCATCTTTTCCGGGTTATAAAAGAAATTCTTAGAAAAACTGACTTATTGGTTTTCCTTAGCCTTATTCATTCTTTTAAATCCTCTCCTAAAAGGCCATGTGTATTCCAAAGCTTCCAATCCCCTGTTTAGGTTCATTGTAGAGCTGTCAGCATAGATCAGCGTATTTTTGAGCCTGGCAGCAAACTCTTCATCAGTAAGAATCATACCCATGGTATTGTTTGGATCTGATAAGTTTTTGGTCACCTCATTCAGGTTATCTGTAAGAATTTTCGCATTTTCTGCTGTTGCCTGTAAACCTTCTACAGAACCTTGTAGGTTTTTGAACATTTCCTTGTCATGCGTAAGGTCATAGACCAAACTCCCCTCCTGATTCAAACTTTGAGAAAACTTATTGAGTTCGGTAAGCATTCTGTTACTGTTCAAAGAAGCCCTTTCGAGGTTGGTGAGTATATTCCTGAAATTATCGGCAACGATACTATCTGTCATCACGGCTCCAACAATCCCCTCACCTTGGGCGATTTTACTTGTAAGGACCATCAGATTCTCTGTGATTGTCACCAGGTTTTTATTGTTTTCCTGTAAGGTCTCCATCATTTTATCGGTATCCAAGGGCATTTCCGCAATCAACCTGTCCCCATTTTCCACAGCTGGAGCTTGCGTAGTACCTCCATAAATAACAATAATTTTATTCCCTATCAACCCATCAGAACCAATAGTGGCACGTGAGTCCTTGCGGATATATTCCTGCACTTTTTGTTCCACATTCATGATGATTTCCACTTGGGAATCACCGTAAAAGTTAACCCTTTTTACAGTTCCTATTTTCACACCGGAAAACCATACATTATTACCGGTCTGTAAACCGGCCACATCATCAAAAACTGCGGTCAGCTGAATACTTTTTACAAATTTCTTTTGCTGCCCTCCAAGGGTCATGATGCCAGCCACAAAAATAATTATCCCTACCAGCACAAAAAGGCCGACAATAACAGTTTTTTTCTTATCGTTTCTCATTATCGCATGAAATTATAGTCATAGAAAGATTTGATGTTAGGATCGGTGGCTTCTTCAAACACCTCTCCAAAAGAACCAACAGCTTTGAACTGTCCCTCCACAAGCACAGCCATCCTGTCCCCAGTATCTTTGGCGCAGGTAAGGTCATGAGTGATCACAATAGAAGAAGTTTTGTACTCCTCTCTGACCTGATTGATCAGGTTATTGATATCAATACAGGTAATCGGATCCAAACCTGCAGTCGGCTCATCATAAAACATGATCTCAGGATTCAAAATCAAGGTTCTGGCCACACCGATCCGTTTTTTTTGCCCTCCGGACAATTCAGAAGGCATTTGATTGATTGTTTTTGGCAAACCTACTGAATCCAATAAACGCTCAATTTTATAATCGATTTCCTTTCTACTCAGGTTCTTAATATTTCGGGTTAAGGGAAACTCCATGTTTTCCTTGACCGTCATGCTGTCGTACAATGCAGAAGCCTGAAATGCAAACCCAATCCTCAAACGGAGTTTGTTTAGTGATTTCAAATCCAGTTTGGAAATATCCTGACCCAGAATCTTGATATAGCCACTGTCCTGCTTGAGCAATTGGACCAAAATTTTGATCAAAACGGATTTACCACTGCCTGATTTGCCCAGGACTACAAGGTTTTCACCCTTGTACAATTCTAAATCTACTCCACGAAGAACATGATTGTCTCCGAAAGATTTATAGAGTTCCTTTATTTCAATTACCGCCTCTCTCATATCAGGAATATCGAATTGCGTTAACGATCTGAAGTGCCAATAGTTCTTCAATGAAAATCAGAAACATGGACATAACCACCGCTGAATTGGCTGCTTTTCCAACTCCTTCTGTTCCTTTGGTGGAATTATAGCCCTTGTAACAACCCACTATCCCAATGGTAAATCCAAAGACGAGTGATTTGATCACAGAAGAAAAAACATCCAAAAAGGATATGGCTTCAAAAACCTGTACAAAAAAAGTGGATAAACTTACAAGCTCATTTTGATTCACATTTAAAAATGCCCCTATCAAGGCCACAAAATCGGTATACATTACCAATACAGGAATCATAAAGGTGGTTGCCAAAGTCCTTGTCACAACCAGGTATTTGAATGGGTTGATCGCAGACACTTCCATGGCATCAATCTGCTCAGTCACCTTCATGGAGCCAATTTCGGCACCAATACTGGAACCGACCTTACCAGAAGCAATCAGCGCCGTCACCAATGGACCCAAGGCCCTCACAATCGCAATGGAAATCAATGCCGGCAACCATGATGTAGCACCAAACTCTGCCAAAGAAGGGCGCGATTGGTTCGTAAATACTATACCAATTATGAACCCCGTAAGAGATATCAATGGCAAAGAGCGGTAACCAATTTCGTAACATTGCCTAAGGATCTCTTTGAATTCATAAGGTGGAAACCAAACTTCCTGAAAAAAGCGCTTCACAAAAGCGAACGCATCTGCAAGCCCTCTAAAAAAATCATCGGTTTTGTTACTGATTATCGGTCGGTTATCTTCCATATAATTATTAACTGCTCTCGTCTTAGAAAATACTAATTTAGGTAAAAGAATTGAGCTTAGGGAAGAACCCCCAAAATCTCGGCCATAATTTCGTTTTTTAAAGGTTTAATTAAAAACCCGGATATCATGGCATAATTCAAACTCATTTCTATATCAGAAGGATCCATAGAAGATGTCAACATCTTTACTTCTATTTGATTCTTGGATTTTTGAAGTAAATCCAAAAAATCCCAACCTGACATTTCAGGCATATTAACATCCAAAATCAACAAATCAGCCTGATTATTGTCCAACCACTCCAAAGCTTTATGGGGGTTTTCAAAAAAGAAAAGCTCTATACCCGGTTTTATCCGCTGTAAATTTTTGCGGTTAATCATATGCTGAATCGTATCATCATCAACAAAAATAATACGATTTATAATTTTACTCATCGGCCTTCATTCCAAATGTATTATCCAAATAACTTAAGAATCCAGCTATTCAGCGTTGTCATAAAAATTGCTGAGAGTGGATATAGTAGGAATCTAATCTTTACAAATATAAAAACATATTGATAGACGAAATAGAAATTTGGATTTAAATAATTTATTAGGGTTACCTAATTAATTTAGTGTTGTCTAATTTAGATATAGCTAAATACAACATAAATATTTATCTATCAACTATTTAATGATAAAAAATGAAAGCTTTAATTCAATAATATTGTTTGAAAAATGAACCAATTAGCAAGCTAATAT
>NZ_SLAP01000048.1 GCF_007126775.1 Cecembia sp.
AGTTGAAGTATCTCCCATAAAATAGGAGACCCTTCGCTTCACTCAGGGTGACGCGGAAAACAAGATGTTATCCTCACTCAGACAACCCGACAACCAAATTAACCAATCACTTATCACTCATCACTCATCACTCTCCACTTATCACTCATCACTTTTCCTTAACCCCAAAGAACAATTGAAACTTCAAACCTATCTATACTTCTACTTCAATTGAATAAAACCTTCCCCTTCGCTGCATTCTTGATCATGGATTCGTTCATCAGCATGGGGCGGTATTGGCCTTTAGCGTACATTTCTGCCTGATCGGCATACCAAGGGCTAAAGAGGTTACCGCTCTGCCCGGTTGGCAGCACGGATTCGGCAGCTTCCACATTGGCAAAATCGATGATAATCCGCATGGCAGGACCTGAATTTACCCTATGAATCCCGTCAGGGTTAAGGGTAAATGGCAATTTATTGACAGATTCCTCATTGGCAGTAACGGCTGGGGCTTTGACATTGAAAAGCCTGTCCAAGGGTTTTTTGGCCCCCAAGGGGTGCGGATGCTCCAGAATGACAGTCTTTTGCCATTCCCATTTTTGGCTATCCCGGCCCCATTGTTCCTGCAATTCCTCGAGTGATTTTTTCAAAGCCTCTTCTACAATCTCCTTTTTTGTTTCCTTTTCGGGTGTATTCACATTGTTCCACCAAGGAGAATCGGCGGTCCGGATCAGTTGGGGAACACTGCGGATATAGAGGAAGGTTTTGATAAAATTCTGGAAATCCTCTTCACCCAACTCATCGGCCATCATACCATGCAGGGTATGATAAAGCCATTTGTAATATAGGGTAGGAGCAATGGCATCCAGATCGTGACTCCCGTTCCAGTTTTCCAATGCCGCTCTTACGGCTTCGAAATTCCTGAAAATCCCAGGGTCTACCACGGCCATCATGCTGCGGGCATTGATGGGGTGATTTTCATTGATCGCTTCGAGCTGCAGGTCCTTGATACTTTCCTGGGTCCAGTCATTTCTTGCAGTGACTGTTTTGGCAATCCTATCCCATCGGTCACCCGGGTAGTAGTAACCGGGGAAGAAGGTGCCATTGCTTAAGGTATCAGGCTGGTTGTTGGCAGAGGCGACAAAGCCCGAAGGCGGATTGATGCTCATGGGGTTTTCTTCGAAAGGCATCCAACCGGTAGGTTCATCAGCAGGATTGCTTCCATCCAGGAAAATTTTACTGTTCACATGATCTGGCCTGATGGGGAGTTTGGCAGTGGCCCACCATGCGATATTGCCGGCTTTATCTCCGTACATGACATTCAATCCAGGCGCATGGATCAGGCGTACCGCATCTTCCACTTCCTGAATACTCTCTGCCCGCGCCATTTTCCAAGTGGCCTCCAAAGCCTTGGAAGGTTCAAGCACATATACCCACCATGAGGCCACAGGATTGGAAGTAAGCTTTCCAATTTCCGGAATTACTTCATTCATGATGGGCCCGTGGATGGATTCCACAATTTCAAATTCCACAGGGTCTTGGCCTTTGACGGGTATAGATTCTACCCTTTTGGCCAAAGGCCGGAATGCATCCCCATACACCGTTTCATCGGCATTATTAGGGTTGAGTTGTTCTTCAAAAAAGTCCTGATCGTCATTTTCAAACATGGTCAGGCCAATGCTGTGGTGGCGGGTATGGCCTACCAAGCCGAATGGCATGCCGGCAAGGTGGTTTCCATAATAACTGAACCCAGGGAATTCTATATGGGCTTCATACCATACAGAAGGCTGAGCAAAACCTATGTGTGTATCATTGAGGAAAAGCACTTCTCCGGATGCGGTTCTGGAGGGAGCGATCACCCAAGAATTACTGCCTTCCAAGAGGGGAACAGGCAATTTTTCCAATAAAGCCTGTAGGCTGTTCTCCAGGATCAGTTCTTGGGTTTCGGAATCCCTTTCCAAGTAATGATTGGGGATGCGATGGTGCTCAGGAAGGGTGTGAACAGAAAGTATTTCCATATGCTCAGGACTGAGCGTTCTGGCCATTTTGGTGATCAGCGGATCTGTTTTCATGGCCATGGCAAAGGTAAAGGACATGTAGCCCACGATACCGTGAACATCTTCTATGGTAAACTCTCTTGGTTTGTGCCCCAATAGGGTGTATTCAAGTGGGAGTTTCCCGCTTTGGATAAAATGGTTGACGCCATGGATATAGGCTTCGGTAGCTGCTTTCCAGGGAGTGGGGCCTTCTGCCAACCATTCCTCGGTGCTCCATGCGGCATGTTTGGGAATGCCAAGGGTACGGAAAAATTTGTCCACGTCCAATAAATCTTCTCCCAGCATTTCTGCCAAGGTACCGGAACCAACCCGGCGCATCATTTCCATTTGGAAGAGGCGGTCTTGGGCGTGGATATAGCCTAGTGCCATGTAGGCATCTGATTCATTAGAGGCGTATATATGCGGTACTCCGAAATTATCGAAATAGACTTCTGCTTCAGCCCCAAGGCCGGGAATTTCTACAGTTCCACTGTAGGAGGGGGCATGGTTGTATTTGATGATTTGGTAGCCTGCTATAACGACGAAAAATAACAGGATCAAAATAAGAAGTACTTTTTTCATGGGTTGGTTTTCGGGTTTTTAATATGCAGGTAGAAAAATACGGGATTGCGGGGAGAGTAGCAAGTAGCGGGCGAGGAGAAACGAGAAGGGAGAGGGTTAGACACAAGACACAAGAAGCAAGACAATAGACTTAACTTACTTGATTCGTAGAGTTCGACTCCTTTGGAGTCGGAATTCCCAAATACCAAAATTGTCTCCCATCACCGGGTTGTACCCGGGGCAAACACCCTTTTAGGGATTAAAACCCTATTGGGGTTGTTTTCCCATCAATTAAAGCAATTACCTTAATGAATCCTTAAATACCTTAACTTAATGGTTCAAAGTTCAAAGCTCAATTACCTTACATGATTCGTAAAACCCTGAACGTGTAACACTTAACACTCATCACTTCTCACCAACCACTAATCAACCAATTAACGAATCTCTAAACCTCCTCAATCGCTTCCAAAATCAACCCACAAGCCATTTCGATTTCTTCCTCGGCAATGATCAAAGGAGGGGCAATACGCATTGCATCATCGCAGAACAGAAACCAATCGGTGATCACACCTTTTTCAATGGCCCGGTCAATTATGGGCTTCAAAACTTCAAAAGATTCAAATTCCACTGCCATCATCAGCCCCTTGTTACGAATGCCTTTGATCATGGGATGGACGAGCAGTTTTTTGAATAAGGCAGCTTTGCCTTCCACTTTTTCCAATAGTTTTTCTTCCTGAATCACCTGAATGGTAGCCAAAGAAGCTGCAGCTGATACCGGATGTCCGCCAAAAGTAGTGATATGACCCAAAAGGGGATTGTTTTTGAAAACAGCCATCAGCTCCTTATTGGCAATAAAAGCTCCAATAGGCATTCCTCCTCCCATTCCTTTGGCACAGACCAAAATGTCCGGCACAATATCGAAATGCTCAAAAGCCCAGAATTTACCAGTCCTGCCAAATCCGGCCTGTATTTCGTCCAGGATCAATAACGTTCCGGTTTCATCACAACGCTTTCTTAAGGCCTGAAAATATTCCCTACAGGCCACCATTATTCCAGCTTCTCCCTGTATGGTTTCTATAATCACTGCAGCAGTGTTGTCCGTGATTTGCTCCAAATGATGGTAAGCACCATAGACGATATTCCTCATTCCTGGCAATAAGGGGCGATAGGCTCTTTTGAAAATCTCATTGCCTCCGACAGAAAGCGCCCCCTGTGATGAACCATGGTAAGCATTGACACAGGAAATGATTTCCCTGCGGTTGCTGTAGCGCTTAGCCAATTTCAGCGCCCCTTCTACAGCCTCTGAACCTGAATTGACCAAATAAACATTGTCAAGCGTTGCCGGCAAAGTTTCAATAAGTGCCTTTGCCAATTTGGTTTGAGGACTTTGTACATATTCCCCATATACCATCAGGTGCAGGTATTTGTCCAGCTGTTCCTGTATGGCGGCCAAAACTTTTGGGTGGCGGTGTCCCACATTGCTGACCCCAATACCGGATATCAAGTCAATGTATCTTTTTCCATCTGGACTATACATAAAAACCCCTTCCGCCCTCTCAATCTCTATCATGAGTGGAAAGTCTGTGGTCTGTGCTAGATGGGAAAGGAAAAGTTGGCGGTTATTCATTTTGTAGACTGTTAGAAGCGAGAGGCGAGAGGTTAGAAGTTAGAGACAAGAGACAAGAGACAAGAGACAAGAATCAAGACTTTGTACCAAGTACCAAGTACAATGTACCAAGTGGAGGTCTGTTCAATCCGTCACGGCGGACAAGTAGTTCAATGAAAGTGAACTCTTAAGTGTTAACCGTTAACGCTGAACCTAAAGCATTCTTGACCTTTTGACGTATCTACATTTTCCTGAAGCGAAAGAAAATACCTAAGGGCAGTTTTTTCTTGTGCCGGTCTATCAAATACAACTCCCCATGTTCGGCGTTGTTTACTTCCTTGAAATTTGAATTGATCAGATTGGCGGCTATAATCGAGCTAAAGCTCATGGAATACATATTCAGGATTAAGAAGTGATGTGTTGGATCCAATAACTGTGCACAAAGCTTGAGCATTTCATTGATCTGTTCTTCCAAAATCCATTTTTCCCCATCCGGACCTCTTCCATAGGCAGGAGGATCCAATATAATGCCATGGTATGTATTTCCTCTTCGAACTTCTCTACGGATAAATTTCATAGCATCGTCCACAATCCAACGGATACCATCTAATCCAGAGGATTCCATATTGTGCTTGGACCAGGTAACCACCTGTTTGACCGAATCAAGATGCGTCACCTCTGCGCCATGGGCTCTGGCGGCTACAGAAGCCGCTCCGGTATAGGCAAAAAGATTCAGCACCTTTGGGTTCTTGACCGGAAATTGCCCGAGAGTATCTGAGATATAATCCCAGTTTACAGCCTGTTCGGGAAACAGGCCAATGTGTTTGAAAGAAGTCATAGCCAGGTTCAATCGCAATTTTAGTCCAAAGGGATTCTGATAATTTACCTGCCAATTGTGGGGGATTTTTTTCAATTCCTTCCATTGGCCCTTTTCAGGATTGTTTTTTTCCTTGGCAAAATGTGCATGGGCCAATTTTTTCCATTCCTCATCACTTAAACTTTTATCCCAAATGGCCTGTGGCTCGGGCCTACTGAGTATAAATTCGCCAAATCTTTCCAATTTTTCAAAAGACCCGGTGTCAATCAGTTCATAATCTTCCCAGTGCTTGGGACAAAGAGATAGGATGGTTTCTTTCATCCCACAAAATTAATGGAATAATTGGACTGGTTTAAGATTTTACATTTGCGATTTGATTTCTTAATTTTAAGCAAACAAAATTAAAAGGTTATGAAAGGGATGAGCGCTGGTGGATTTTTGTCAATAATTTTAGTTTGCCTTTTGACTTTTCCCTCATGGGGACAATCGGTAACGACTATGAACCGTAACAATGATGTAGATTATAACAGGGCTTTTCGCTTCAATGTCAAAAGCGATGGTGTGAAGGGAACACCTTTTCTATACGAAGAACCCATAAGGGCCAATATCTCTTTAGCAGGAGGAAAGGTCTACGAGGATATTCCTTTTAATATATTTCCCGAAAAAGAAGAAATCTATATTCAGACTGGAGGAGAGGATAGTGATCCCTTATTGCTGAAAAATTGGGAGTGGTTGCAGACATTGGAAGAAAATTCAAAGCTCTTCCGCTTGGAATATGTGGACGGGAAGCAGCGGATTGTGGAGATTCTTTATGAAAAAGACAGGGAGAAATTTGTTGCACTGCATACAAAGTACTTGGTTAAACCCTCGAACCTAAAAGATGGTTATACAGGACCACAATATGACACCTACAAGCCTGATGTCAAATTTTATAAACTCAACGGGTTGAAAACCACTGAGGTCAAAACCAATAATTCGGGTCTCAAAGAACTTGCAGGAGGAAAATACGGAGACCTGCGCGCATTGATTAAATCAGAGAAGCTTAAGCCCGAGCAAAGCCAAGATATGAAACGTATTTTGGAATTTTTGATGGATTAGCCCATCCAAGGTTTGACCATTTCCATGCTGGCCTC
>NZ_SLAP01000122.1 GCF_007126775.1 Cecembia sp.
GGGATTCAGCTTGGAGACGGCGGGCTTTCGGAGCCGTATTCTTCAAGCTTACTCCGAACGCCTTAAAGATACTGATTTTCATAGTTACTCGGTACCGCCCGCTGTATCCAAGGTGATGTTATGCATTCGGCATTCTTTTTTAGTAAGCCAATTTTTTGTCGTTCAGCTCAACATTAAATTTTACACTTGCTCCCAAAACTTCAAATACCTTCATTATTGTCGAAAACCTGGCATCTGTGGTGCTGTTTTCAATTTTTGAGATTTGAGCCTTTTTTACTCCTACTAATTCCCCGAGCTGCTCTTGAGTTAAATTCCGCTCCTTCCTTGCCTGCTTAATGGCATAGCCCAATAAGTCTAGCCGAAGTTCGTTCTCGAATTCATCCCTTTTTTTTGTTCCTTTTTTTCCGATATGCTTGTCGGTCAACTCCTCTAAACTGTACGTTTTCATTTTTTCCTCCCTTTTTCTTTTTTCTCTTGAAAATATTGCTCCATAAGCTTCCTCGCCTTTTCTATTTCTCCTTTTGGAACTTTTCCAGTCTTTTTTATCAGCCCATGGGTTGATATCACTACTGTATCTTCCTTGGCTGTTTTATCCCAAAAAGCAAATAGCCGATAATATGTTTTACTGAACTTGGTTCTAAACTCCCAAACTTCATCCTGAAGTTTTTTAAAAAGTTCTCTGTCATTTGTAATGCTGGCCTTCCAAATATTGTAAAAAATTTTCTCCCTTGCCTTCTCGTCAAGTTCATCAAGGAATTGCTTCGCATCTTCCAAAAATTCAACCCTGAATTTATAATTATCCATTCAAGTTCCCTTTTATCCTTCAAATATAAAAGTTTCTTTTTTAGGAAACTATTTTTGTTCGTGGGTTTTTTAATGCTGATGCATAACTTACTTATTGTTACATGTTTGTACTGCCAAGCCATCAAAAATTGACGGCTTATTACGTAAATTACACTATTTATTTAAAAATAATGTTTTTTTATAAATCATCAAATGGTGATTTAATTTCTGAAATCCTTTTTCGGCTAACATGAGTATAAATCTCAGTAGTCCTGCTGCTGTTGTGGCCAAGCAACTCCTGGATATATCTTAAATCCGTACCGCTCTCCAATAAATGGGTAGCATAACTGTGCCTAAGCCAATGGAGAGTTACTGGCTTTTTAACCTTCGCTTTTTTTACAGCGTATTTTAGCACCTGCTGTAAACTACTGCCACTATATTGGCCTCCTAATTTTTCCCCTTCAAATAAATATACCTTAGGACGCTCCGCTTTATAATAGGATCTCAATAATTCTATAAGTTTATCAGATAGGGGAACAACTCTGTCCTTTTTACCCTTGCTTTGTTGGATAAAAAGCAACTTTCTATTTGGATCAATATGTTTCAATTGAATATTCAAAAGCTCAGTCCTCCTTAATCCACATGCATATATCAGACTGATCATAGACTTATGTTTAATATTTGTAATGGAATCCAAAATCTTTTTCACCTCTTCCTTACTCAATACATTTGGCAAAACCTTTTCCTTTTTAGGCCTGTAAATAATATCTGGATTGATTTTTATCCCTTTTCGGTTGGCAAAAAATAATTTGATGGCATTGACAAATTGGTTTTGATAAGAACTGGAATAGGAATTTGCAAGGATATATTCAGAATTGAACTTTTCTAGATCTGAATTTTCTATCTCTTCTAATGGCTTGTTGTCTAAAAACCTAAAAAAGACAGAAATAGCTTCCCTGTAGGTTTTGATGCTGTTTTCACTGTAACGCTTATTCCTCATCCATTGCTCAAAAAGTTGGATTTCTTTGGAATTGACCGCTGAAAGATTTGGTAATACTACGCTTACTTTATCCTTGGGTATCTCCACCTTCTTCAATTCACTGTAATCCAACCAAGCTTTCCCTTTAAAATATTGCAGCATTTCTGATAACCTTTCATCCGAATAAGCCACCCACCATACCCTTCTCTTGGTATCCCAATTACAGCCGGGAAATTGCTTGACCAATTCCTTCAATTCGTATTCATATGGGAACTCAATCCTGATCACAGGATTATTGCCTATCCAGCTATTTTTTAAAACCAGCTTCTTCATAAAAATCTCATTCAAAAAATTTAATGATCAATTTAACATCCACCGGACTTACTTAAAAGATTCCAAGTCAACTTATCCGATTAAATTGAACTCCATCAAAAAAAGCCCCCGATTTCTCAGGGGCTTATTCGTTTTCAGAAAGCAATTTGTTTCTTGATTTACCAGTGAAGACCTTCGAGGTTTCAAAAACCTCAAAAGTTAAATCTCTCCGCTTTCTAAGGATTACGCAATTTCCACAAAGATACCTTTGCACCAGCAAACAAATCTGTGTCAATCCGTGAAAATCACCTTTTCAAACTGTGTATTACTAATCTTCGTGTCTTTGCGCCTTTGTGGCCTACCAATTCTTAAGAAAACGGATACTTCCCTTTCTCAATCATATAATCCGCAATCTGCCTTCTCAATTCCTTGGTATTTACCAAATCAGCCTTAGTCCAGCGCTTCAGACCCATCAACATCACCTTCTGTTCGTCTCCTTTAGTGAAAGCAGCTATAGCTTCCTTCGCCGCTGTTTGGATTTTTTCAATGGCCTCAAACAAATATACCTGAGACATAGCAATCTGCTCTTTACAAGCGTCCTCTCCTCTCATTGAGACCAGTTTCTCCGTTCTCAAAATGGCAGACTCTGCTGCATAAACCTCAATCATTACATCGGCCAGGTTCATCATCACTTCCTGCTCCGACTCTATCCTGTCCTGTAATGCCATCGCTGCCTTGCCCCCTACCATCAAGAAGACTTTCTTCAACTTCTTGATCACATCCTTCTCTGAAGCAAATAATTCAGAAGTATCAATGGTCTCGAAACTCGGCACAGATGTCAGTTCATTGGCTACAGCCATCGCAGGCTCAAAAAGTGCAATCTCACCTTTCATGGCCCGCTTTAGTAGCATGCCTACCATCAACATCCTATTGATCTCATTGGTGCCTTCGTAAATTCTGGAAATCCTTGCATCCCTGTAAGCCCTTTCCATTGGAGCATCGGCAGAATAACCCATACCACCATAGACCTGAACTCCTTGATCCACAACATAATCCAATACTTCAGAACCATGCACCTTGGCAATAGCCGCCTCAATGGCAAACTGCTCCAAAGCTTTCAATTTGGCCTCGGCATCTTCCATACCTTCTGCAGCCAAAGCAGCCATCCTGTCTTCAATGTCCTGACCGGCACGGTAACACAAGGCTTCACAGGCATAGGTCCTGATGGCCATTTCTGCCAATTTTTGCTTGACCGCACCAAAGGAATTTATAGATACTCCAAATTGTTTTCTTTCAGATGAATATTTGATCGCATAAGAAGCAACTGTCCTACATCCTCCCAATACACCGGCACCCAATTTGATTCTACCGATATTCAAAATATTTACTGCAATTTTGAAACCGTTTTGTCTGTCTGAAAGGAGGTTTTCTACAGGTACTTTGCAATCGTTGAAGAATACCTGACGGGTAGAAGAACCCTTGATACCCATCTTTTTCTCTTCCTCATTCATGGTAATACCGCCAAAACCTTTCTCTACAATAAAGGCAGAAAGGTTTTTGTCATCATCGATTTTGGCAAATACAATAAAGAGATCCGCAAATCCTGCATTGGAAATCCACATTTTCTGTCCATTGATGATGTAATGCTTGCCGTCCTCGGTCAACACTGCCTTGGTCTTACCGCTATTGGCATCCGAACCGGCATCCGGTTCAGTCAAACAATAACAAGCAGCCCACTCACCGGTAGCCAACTTGGGCAGGTATTTGGATTTCTGCTCCTCATTGCCATAATACAAAATCGGCAAGGTACCGATTCCGGTATGTGCACCGTAAGTAGTAGAGAAAGAACCTGCTCCACCGATAATATCAGCTATCAACATGGAAGTATTGAAACTCATCCCCATGCCACCGAATTCCTCCGGTACGGAAATACCCAATAAACCCAATTCACCCGCCTTCTTAAAAATAGCGGGTACCAATTCAGGATGCTTCATGCTGTCGATTTCCTCGATTTTTGGATGGATCTCCGTATCGATAAAATCCTGACAGGCCTGTGCCATCATTTTTTGCTCTTCAGTAAACTCTTCAAAAATGAAGATGTCCTGGGCTTCTGTTTCCTTCACCAGAAACTCACCCCCGTTGATTGATTTTTTTGTGATTGTTGACATAATTTTAAAATTTTATATTTCTTGGTAAAAAGAGATATGAGATGTGAGATATGAGATGTGAGATATGAGATATGAGATGTGAGATGTGAGATTTGAGAGGAGCAATTTTCTAAGATGCAAATTTGTTTATCAATGCAAAAACCATTTTTTGTAACTCCCCAATCTCCTTTTCAATTTCCTCTAATTCGCTTTTTTTCAGAAAGCCCAATTCTATTGAAATGGTTATTTGGGTATCCAATTCACAAAGTGAACCATAGGCAATACTTAGAAATTGTGAAAATTCTTTGTTTGTCTTTCTTCCCGAACCTTCTGCAATATTTGACGGAACGGAAACCACACATCTTCTTAATTGAGATATTAGTCCAAACTTTTCTTCCATAGGGAAAGTAGAAGTATGTTGGTAAATAGAAACGGCCAATTTTATAGAACGCTTCCAAACATCTAATTCCTTATAGTTATTCATAAAATTTCCTTTTTAATCTCAAGTCTCATATCTCCCGTCTCATATCTCCTATCTTACATCTATTTCAAAAGTTCAAAGACTCCCGCTACGCCCTGTCCACCGCCGACACATGCCGTAACCATTCCGTACTTCTTGTTCTGTCTGCGGAGTTCGTTGAAAAGCTGTACGGATAACTTGGCTCCAGTACAACCCAGCGGGTGACCCAATGCCACCGCACCACCATTGACATTGACCTTATTGATATCCATGTCCAGGGATTTGACCACAGCCAAACCTTGGGCCGCAAAGGCCTCATTCAATTCAATCAGATCGATTTTATCTAAAGTCAAGCCTGCCTGCTTCAAAGCTTTTGGCACTGCCTCCTTAGGACCTATACCCATGATGCGCGGTTCTACCCCTGCTACAGAGTAAGACATCATGCGGGCTATCGGCTCCAGGTTCAATTCCTTTACCATGCGCTCAGACATCACCACCACAAAAGCAGCACCATCTGAAGTCTGGGAAGAATTACCGGCAGTAACCTGACCACCCATTTTAAAGGCTGGCTTCAAGTTAGAAAGCCCTTCCAATGATGTTCCGGCTCTTGGTCCCTCATCGGTATCGACTACATATTTTCTTGTTTTTCTCTTACCTTTTTCATCCAGGTATGTTTCTTCTACTTCTACAGGTACGATTTCATCCTTAAACTTCCCATCTGCAATGGCTTTCAGCGCACGGTCATGCGATCGCACGGAGAATTCATCCGCCTGTTCACGGGTAATATCGTATTCTTTGGCCAATTCCTCAGCAGTCAGACCCATACTCAGGTAATAATCCGGGGTCTGGGAAGCAATCTTCCAGTTGAGCGCTGTCTTATACCCCATCATAGGCAGCAGGGACATGGACTCCGTTCCTCCTGCAATGATACAGTCTGCCATACCGGCTTTGATTTTGCCAACCGCCAGGGCTATGGCCTCCAAGCCTGAACCACAATAGCGATTGATAATGAAGCCCGGGTTGTCGATTCCCAATGCCAAAAGGGAAATCATTCTTCCCATCTGCATGCCTTGTTCTGCCTCAGGAATGGCATTGCCTACGATGAGGTCATCTACCATTTTTGCTTCCAAACCGGGAGTTTGGGTTACTAAGTGCTTGATGACATCTGCTGCCAGGTCATCCGGACGGTAGAACCTAAAGCCACCTTTTTTGGCCTTACCCACCGCTGATCTATATCCGTTTATGATGTATGCTTCCATTTCGTCTATGTTCTAATGCGTTTATTGTTAATATTGGTTTTTCTATACTCTGAATGTATAAGAATCAAGAATCAAGAGCCAAGAATCAAGACTTGTAGCTAGTAAGGATTGGATTCCAGTGTTTGCCTGAAACCGTGGATCATCCTTTGGACTTCAGAGAGATCTACCCCCAATTCATCAAAA
>NZ_SLAP01000191.1 GCF_007126775.1 Cecembia sp.
ACTGAAAGCCAAATTAGCTGAAATTGACTTGGGTAGAAGTGACTTACTTATTGAAGGAAGCTATACCGCTATCATAAGTCATTTGCTCGGTGAAAAAACCAAAGAAATTTCCAACCATGACACTACACTGCAAAATACTCCTGAAGGAAATGAAAGAGCAGCATTTTTAGCCATGGAAGAGCTTTTGGAAAACCCGGCTGTTAAGGACTTTTTTTTATTCAGACATTTAATGGAAAACCTACAGTTCAAAGGACTTGAAGCTGCTAAACCATCCATTGAAAAATTCCAGGCTGAAAATCAAAGTCCAAAACTTGTCTCCAAATTGGAAAAAGAGCTGAAAAAATGGGATGCCATCATGCCTGGTATGGAAATTCCTGATTTTTCTTTTGAAGACATTTCAGGTGAGATGGTCCAATTAAGCAACCTAAAAGGCACCTTGGTTTACATCGACATTTGGGCTACTTGGTGCAAACCCTGTATTGAAGAACATCCGTACTGGGACCAATTGAAAGCGGATTACGAAGACCAACCGGTTTCTTTTTTGACCATTTCCATTGATGAAAATAAAGAAGCTTGGGAAAAAATGGTCATATCCAAAAATATGGAAGGATTGCAGTGGATAGCCGAAAAAGCCTGGAGATCTGATCTGAACCTACACTTTATGGTCAATTCCATACCAAGGTTTATTCTTTTGGACGGAGAAGGAAAAATCATTGACCCGAATGCCGAAAGACCATCGGGAGATATCTGGAAAACCTTGGATCAGTTCTTATAAAAGGCTTTTCAAAATTATATAATCTTTCCCAACTATAAAGAATTCAAAATTGCGGAAAACCAGCTTTTATCAACAAATCCCACAATATTCACGGTACGACGTACTTGGTACATTGTACTTGGTACTTGGTACAAAAGCCCCCCTAATTCTCTCTTGGTGGATTGATCATAATATGTGCCCTATGGGTACCGGGATCCATGATCCAAGGCATCGCTGGACCTGATGGCCTTAGGGGCAATCCTGTGCTTTCAGCAGTAGCCCATGGGATATAGACCACATACCTCAAATAAGAATCATTCACTTCTCCTGTCACCGGATTGTAATCCTGGGCATCGGCTGTCAATACAAACAAGGTGGCGCCATCCTTTGGCATTTTTAATTTCCCGCTCTTTGCTTCTGCCTCTCGGATATCAAAAATCTCCTGAGAATTCTTCCCTTCCCTCTTCAAGACCCTGCCTCTCTCCATAAACTCATCTAAATCTTTATGGTAGCATGCCACATTAAAACCAGGTGAACTGGGGTCATCAGTAAGACAAATCAAGTCATTACTTCCTTTTCTCAGAACAAGAAGATTTCCTTTGTCATCATAACCATAGACCATGGCCCCCTCTTTCAGTTCGTCTGGGGCCGCCATTAGCGCAGTTTGGATCTGAATTTCTTTGGATGGGATTTGTTGGGCAAAACCTGCCATTCCAATTAAAACCATGGAGAAAATTGTAAGTGCTGCTTTCATATCTGCGTACCGTTTAGTGATGGAATTTAATCAAATTACTGCCTTAAAAAAAGAAAAACCTTCAGGAACTCTATTACAAGGATGAGACCTGAAGGTTTTATGGATCAATTGAAAGAATATTATCTTTCTCCTCTGTTATTAGAACCATCTACAGGAGTCCTATGCTCTCTGTGGGCGATATCCCAAGACAGATGGAAAATCAACTTGGCTCGAGTGGTCATCAAAGGAAACACAATCTTATCTACAGTATCTGCGGGGGTATGGTAGTCGTCATGCAAACCCGAAAAGAAGAATATCGAAGGGATATTGTATTTTGCGAAATTGTAATGATCAGATCTAAAATAGAACCTGTTTGGATCGTCAGGCGCATCGTAGCGGTAATCCAAAGTCAGGCCTGTGTAGGTGATATTGTTATAATCCAGAATAATTTTCAAATGGCTGGACAACATATCTGAACCTATCGCATAGAGGTAATTTGGATTTTCCACGTCCTGGTATTCATAATCAATCCTCCCCAACATATCAATGTTGAAATTATTGACGGTGTTTTCTAAAGGGAAAATTGGGTTTTCAACATAATACTGTGATCCGAGCAACCCTTTTTCTTCTGCCGTCAAGCCAATAAATAAGATGCTTCTTTTCGGAAGAATGCCATCCTTGGCGGCCAAAGCAAATGCCTCTGCAATTTCCATAAGGGCTACAGTTCCTGAGCCATTGTCATCAGCACCATAATTGACACTGCCATCAGCATTTGGCGCTACGTGATCGTAATGAGCAGAGATCACCAGAACCTCTTCTTTTTTATCCGTTCCTTCCAGGTAGCCCAACACATTTTCGGTAGACACAACCCTCTTATTCTTCTTTACTTGGTAACGCACATTCTTGGGATTGACGGATTCGGGATTATTTCTGGCTGCCTCCTTTAAAATTTCCATCGGTACATCAAAAATCTCAGCCATTTGAATCGCACTCACCAAGAATATTGGCTCCTGCTTTGTTGGCTGATCAAATCCCAAACGACCTGAAGTGCTCAAAGAGCGGTAACGGCTTGCCAACCTGTCAAAATTGGCCTGGTCTTCCATGGTAGTGATTACGATGCCCAAAGCCCCTGCATCCAACACATCCTTGACCACATTCTGTGCCCTTGCTCCAATCGCCCATAAGCCTACCAGTTTGTCTTTGACATCCACTTTTGCCAAATTTTCTTTTGTAGCTTCCCCCAAAAATACCAGATCAGCCTTTTGTGCTCTCCTCATATCCCCATCTCCGATAAAGATAAAATCTTTATTGGGCTCCAACTTTTGTCTACCAATTTGAAAAGATACAGCAGGATAGGAAACTGCAGCCAATTCAAAAACCTGATAATAACTCCCATCAACCGGACCGGAAAGGCCCAAATTCTGGAAATGATCATGCAGGTATGCTCCCGCTTTTTTCTGCCCCTCAGAGCCAGTATCCCTTCCCTGAAGTTCTTCCGACGCGATGTATCTAAGATGGCGCTCAAGGTCCTCAGCGGTAATGGTAGCACCATATTTAAGTGCTGTGGCATCTTGGGCAGTAACATTGGCTCCCAGCAAAAGTGCCAGAATTCCAACTAACCAAAGTCTTCTTTTCATGCTATTTTTTTCTTTTTACATAATTAAGGATTTAAAATTAAAAATTATTCCCGAACACATAAAACCGTTTGTCATTTTCATAGTTCTACCCGTATATTTCTTTGCCTTTATAAACCCATTCTCAGCCAATAATTTATACATTTGCAGTACTAAAAATCAAACAGAAGATAACCCGAATATTCCCTTACAAAATTCTAATATGAAAATTAATCTCCATCCGTCTACTCAATTTGAAAATAGACATAACGGCCCCTCCAAAGGGGAAATTTCCGCAATGTTGGAAGCCATTGGCGCAGCTTCTATGGAAGAATTGATTGATCAAACCATTCCAAAAGCCATTCAGTTAGATAAGCCTCTGGACCTTCCCAAAGCCCAATCAGAGGCAGCATTCTTAAAAAATTTCAAAACGCTGGCCACCAAAAATAAAATCTTCAAGTCTTTCATTGGATTGGGTTATTATGATACATTGGTGCCCGGAGTAATCCTTAGAAATATTCTGGAAAATCCAGGATGGTACACGGCATACACCCCATACCAAGCAGAGATTGCTCAAGGAAGATTAGAAGCCCTGATCAACTTTCAAACTGTCGTGATGGAGCTTACTGGAATGGAAATGGCAAACGCCTCACTCTTGGATGAGGCTACTGCCGCTGCTGAAGCCATGGGTATGCTTTATGCTTCCAAGCCAAGAGAAAAAAAGAATGCCCACAAATTTTTTGTGGATGAAAAAATATTCCCCCAAACCAAGGATTTGTTGATTACCCGATCTGCTCCCATCGGGATAGAACTGATCATTGCGCCTTTGTCCCAACTGGATCTTACCGATCCTGGATTGTTTGGGCTCTTACTACAGTACCCCAATGTGGAGGGAGCGGTAGTGGATCATGCCGACCTTGTCGCCGCAGCCAAGGAAAACCAGGTAATGACTGCATTTGCTACAGACCTACTGAGCCTGACTTTACTCACTCCTCCTGGAGAAATGGGTGCCGATGTAGTCGTGGGCACCAGCCAAAGATTTGGTGTACCTATGGGCTATGGTGGGCCACATGCGGCATTCTTTGCCACCAAAGAGGCTTTCAAAAGGCAAGTCCCTGGTAGAATTATTGGTGTCTCTGTAGACAAAGATGGCAATAAGGCATATAGGATGGCATTGCAAACCAGAGAACAGCATATAAAAAGAGAAAAAGCAACTTCAAACATCTGTACCGCTCAGGTTCTCCTGGCCGTCATGGCCGGAATGTATGCAGTATACCACGGTCCCAAAGGTCTAAAAGAAATTGCTTCCCGCACCCATGGTTTGGCCCAACTGACAGGCAAAGCCCTTGCTGAAATGGGATTCGAGCAAAGCAACCAGGTTTATTTTGATACCATTAAGGTCAAAGTGGACGCTGTGCAACAATCCAAAATCAATGCCTTTGCCCTTTCTGCCCAAATGAACTTCAGGTATGAGGAAGGTGCTATTTTCCTTGCCTTTGACGAGGCCAAGACATTAGAAGATGTAAAAGCAGTGATAGAAGTATTTGCCATGTCCACCAATCAAAAGGTCAGCATCAACTGGGAAGCACTTATTGACTCACTGGAAGTTTCATTCCCAGAAGGCATCAGTAGAAAATCACCCTATTTGGAACACCCTGTCTTCAATCAGTTTCATGCAGAACACGAGATGCTCCGCTACATCAAAAGACTGGAAAATAAAGACCTTTCTTTGGTACACTCCATGATTTCTTTGGGCTCTTGCACCATGAAACTGAATGCCACGGCCGAGATGATTCCGGTTACCTGGCCGGAGTTTGGACAGCTTCATCCCTATGCTCCACAAGATCAGGCTGCAGGGTATTATGAAATGTTCCAAAACCTAAGAAACTGGCTGACAGAAATCACAGGCTTTGCAGATACTTCGCTACAACCCAACTCAGGAGCACAGGGTGAATACGCTGGGCTGATGGTCATCAGGGCCTATCACATGAGCAGAGGTGATCACCATAGGAATATTGCTTTGATTCCAACATCAGCGCATGGAACAAATCCTGCATCTGCGGTAATGGCCGGAATGAAGGTGGTGTTGGTGAAGTGTGATGAAAGAGGAAACATTGATGTGGCCGATTTGAAAGAAAAAGCCGAAGCACATAAAGAAGATTTGGCTGCCTTGATGGTAACCTACCCTTCGACACACGGGGTGTTTGAAGAAGCCATTCAAGAGATTTGCCAGCTCATACACGACAATGGAGGCCAAGTTTACATGGATGGAGCAAATATGAATGCCCAGGTTGGACTGACCAGCCCAGGTAAAATCGGTGCTGATGTCTGTCACCTGAATTTGCACAAAACTTTCTGTATTCCTCATGGCGGTGGTGGACCAGGTATGGGGCCCATTTGTGTGGCCAAACATTTGGCTCCTTTTCTTCCGGGGAATCCATTGGTACAAACTGGAGGTATCCAAGCCATCAACTCCATTTCTGCAGCTCCATTTGGTAGTGCCAGTATTCTTCCAATTTCCTATGCTTACATCCTTATGATGGGTGGTGAGGGTCTAACCAATGCCACAAAAATAGCGATTTTAAATGCCAATTATATCAAGCACAGATTGGAACAGCATTATCCAATTCTTTATGCAGGAGCAAATGGAAGGGCTGCCCATGAAATGATCTTGGATTGCAGGGGCTTTAAGGAAATAGGTATAGAGGTAGAGGATATTGCCAAAAGACTGATGGATTATGGTTTCCATGCACCAACAGTATCCTTTCCCGTAGCGGGTACCCTGATGGTGGAACCTACTGAATCAGAGACCATGGCCGAGTTGGATAGATTCTGTGATGCCATGATCGCAATCAGAAGAGAAATCCAAGAGATTCAGGATGGATATGCCGATAGAGAAAACAATGTGCTTAAAAATGCTCCTCATACCGCTGTTTTGGCTTTGGCCGATAATTGGGGTTTCCCATACAGCAGAGAAAAAGCCGTATATCCTCTCCCTTATGTCAAAGGGAACAAATTCTGGCCTTCTGTAAGAAGAATTGATTCTGCTTATGGTGACAGGAATTTGGTTTGTAGCTGTATCCCTGTGGAAGAATATGCCGAAGCAGAGGGAGTTGAATAAGAGGATTTGATTATAAAAAAAGCCGATTGGAGTTAACCAATCGGCTTTTTTATTCGGAATAATATTACTTGACACTTATACGTACAAATTTTTACTTTTTCACTTCCAAGTTCGAACTCCCGATGCTCGGGACAAGCTATTAAGGGTCTATTTGTCCGATTACTTTATAAACCCTAATCCCCTGGTTACAACAGAACCTATTGAAAAATTTGATCCTTTCAGAATCAATATTTATGCTTAACCGGAATTAATGAATAGCTATGGTTGGAACCCAATTCAAAAAATATTAATCACCCAATTACATTCAGAAGTTTCGGAGAGATTTGATTCTTCGAGGATCAAATTCTCTCCTATTTATGGCTTCTCTCTTCTCTCGATTCTTGCCTCTCGATTCTCCTCTCTTACATCAATCCTTCACGTCCTCATAATCAATATAATCCCCCCCTCTAATTTCCTTGGAACGTTTCTCTTCATAATCTCTGGGAATATGATCCACATTGACATTTCCATGGCCTCCACCTTTCTTTCTTCGCTCTTCTTCTCTTTTAAGATCGTTGGCATGGTCTACAAACTGCTTGAGTTTACTCCTAAGAAAAAACTGTAACAGCTTGGAAAATATCCATGATATAGCAATCGCAATAAGAAGAAATTTAAATACAAATCCCATATTTAGACTTTTAGAAGCAGGAAACAAGAAGTTAGATGAACGCTTCTTTTTATTTCCTTATCGCTTTATTTCAATTATCTACTCAAATAAAGGTTCCTCTCTGCATAAATTTTGAGGAAATAGTCATCCATCAGGTCTTCTATAAAGTAAATAGCTTCTCCTGTGGACTTCATTTCAGGTCCCAATTCTTTGTTGACATTGGGGAATTTATGGAAAGAGAATACCGGTTCTTTGATAGCATAACCCTTTTTCACAGGTTTGAATTCAAAATCGGTCACTTTTTTCTCTCCCAACATGACCTTCGTTGCATAGTTGACATAAGGCTCCTGATAAGCCTTACAGATAAAAGGAACGGTTCTGGACGCTCTTGGGTTGGCTTCGATGATATAAACCTTGTCATTTTTGATCGCAAACTGAATATTTATCAGCCCCACAGTTTTAAGAGCAAGGGCTATTTTGTGCGTATAGGTCTCAATTTGCCGGATCACATAATCTCCCAAATTATAAGGAGGCAGAACTGCATAGGAATCTCCGGAGTGAATGCCAGCTGGCTCAATGTGTTGCATGATACCTATGATATAAACATTTTCACCATCACAAATTGCATCCGCTTCGGCCTCTATCGCTCCTTCTAAAAAATGGTCCAACAAAATCTCATTGTTGGGGATATCCCGCAATACATTGACCACATGCTCCTCCAGTTCCTTCTCATTGATTACAATCTTCATGCCCTGACCTCCCAAAACATAGGAAGGTCTTACCAATAAGGGAAACCCAATGGTTTTGCAAAGCTCGAGGGCTTCGTCTGTATTATGAATGGTGCCAAACTCAGGATATGGCACATCATTTTCTTTAAGCAGGGTAGAGAACCTTCCCCTGTCCTCCGCAAGATCCAAGGCTTCAAAACTGGTTCCTATGATCGGGATTCCGTATTTATCCATTTTCTCCGCCAATTTGAGCGCTGTTTGTCCGCCCAATTGGACAATGACACCTACTGGATTTTCCTGCAGGATAATTTCATAAATATGCTCCCAGAAAACAGGCTCAAAATAGAGTTTATCAGAAATGTCAGGATCTGTAGAAACTGTCTCCGGGTTACAGTTGATCATGATGGTCTCATAACCGCATTCTCTGGCTGCCAGTACCCCATGGACACAAGAGTAATCAAATTCGATCCCTTGTCCAACCCGGTTGGGGCCTGAACCCAATACAACCACCTTTTTCTTGTTGGAAGGCAGGGACTCATTTTCCTCACCAAAAGTAGAGTAATAATAAGGCGTCTGGGCTTCAAATTCAGCTGCACAGGTATCGACAAGCTTATACACCCTTCTGATTCCCATTTCACTGTACCTCTTGTTAAATACCTCTGATTCCAAACAACCTAAGAGATGGGCAATCTGCCTGTCCGCATAGCCTTTTTTCTTGGCCAGCTCCATCAACTCCCTGGGAAGATTACTGATTTTATATTTCTGTATCTCTGCCTCAATATGGATCAATTCTTCTATTTGCTTAAGGAACCACTTATCAATTTTGGTCAGATCCTGTATGGTCCTGAAAGATATCCCTAACTTAAAAGCGTCATATATGTGAAAAAGCCTGTTCCAGCTCGGGTTGGCCAAACTGTATAAAAGTTCTTCCTGATTTCTCAGTTCCTTGCCATCAGCACCAAGGCCATTCCTCTTTATTTCAAGAGACTGACAAGCCTTTTGAAGCGCTTCTTGGAAGTTTCTGCCTATGCCCATCACTTCTCCTACCGCCTTCATGGAAAGCCCCAGTCTTCTATCAGATCCTTTGAACTTATCGAAATTCCATCTTGGTATTTTTACGATAACATAATCAATCGCAGGTTCAAAAAATGCTGAAGTAGTGCCAGTGATGGAGTTGGACAATTCGTCCAAATTATACCCTATGGCCAATTTTGCCGCTACCTTCGCAATAGGATATCCTGTAGCCTTTGAAGCAAGGGCTGAGGAGCGGGAAACCCTAGGGTTGATTTCAATCCCAATGATTTCAGAATTATCCGGACTGACTGCAAACTGCACATTACAACCTCCTGCAAAATTGCCAATGCTGTTCATCATGGTAATGGCATAATTTCGCATCCGCTGATAAACGGTATCAGGTAAAGTCAGTGCAGGAGCTACCGTGATGGAGTCCCCGGTATGCACGCCCATGGGATCAAAGTTTTCGATGGAGCAGATTACAATCATATTCCCAATATTGTCCCGCATCACCTCCAATTCATACTCTTTCCATCCCAAAATACTTTGTTCAATCAATACTTCATGCACCGGAGAAGCCTGAAGACCTGCCATCAAAAGCTTTTCAAAATCTTCCGCCTTCTCCACAAAAGCACCACCTGCACCACCTAAGGTGTAGGAAGCCCTTATGATGAGTGGGAAACCAATTTCCTGGGCAATTTCTTTACCCTGAAGGAAGGAGGTAGCGGTATCACCCTTACATACGCCAACCCCAATCTTTTCCATCAATGCCTTAAACTTCTCCCTATTTTCTGCAGTATCAATGGCTTCAATATCCACTCCGATCATTCTAACACCAAACTTCTTCCATATACCTGCTTTATCACAATCAATGGCCAGATTGAGTGCCGTTTGCCCTCCCATCGTTGGCAGTACTGCATCAATATCCGGATGTTCCTGAAGAATTTTAATGATGGATTTTTTCTCCAAAGGCAACAAATACACATTGTCCGCTGTGACAGGGTCAGTCATGATGGTCGCTGGATTGGAATTGATCAAGGTCACCTTCAATCCTTCTTCACGAAGTGACCTGGATGCTTGTGAACCCGAATAATCAAATTCACAGGCCTGTCCGATAACAATGGGTCCTGAACCGATGAGAAGAACGTGTTTGATGCTGCTGTCCTTAGGCATTCTATTTGAGGATTTAAGAGGGTTAAATTCTTATGGCTAAATTGGTGCAAAATTAGGGAAATAATTTTATAAACCTCCGACAGATTAGAGTATATTCCTGTGGATTGGTTTTTTTATGGCATATGGCACCATTTGATTTAACAATGAAACCAACTAAATTTAAAGAATATTATGCTAGAAACCCCTCAGGAACCTATTAAATACAAAACTCACAAACAAAATCTTTAGACCATGGACTTAGCATTAAACAGTTGGACTTTATTAGGATGGCAATTTTTAAATTTCGCTTTGATTGCAGGTTTACTTTATCTTGGGTATAAACTGGTGAAACGGGTTTTTTCGAAAAAAATTGAAGACAAATCGTAGTCAGTTTTTTTGACATAGATTTTTTATCATTCAAGCGTAATCCAAAATTGATTTATACATTGAGGTACCCATAAAGATTAATGAAATGCTTAAAAACCCAAAATCCTTAATGGTTTAAACTTTCGACATGCCTCTTAACATCGGTCCTTCAGACCTCATGCCTATTTTGAATTCACCTTTTTTCCCAGGGCTTCTCCATGGGCTGTAACAGAGCGGCCCTTCAGGCCTTTTCCGACCATTAGACTTTCTCCTTCGGACATCCGACTTCTCTAAACCCTCCACTTAAAACTCTTTTCATCAATGGCCCGCATGGTACACAACACCCCATCCAAATGGTCGTATTCATGTTGGATCAATTCTGAAATGGCTCCTTCCACAGTCCATGATCGTTTTTCCCAGTTTTCGTCCAAGTATTCTAAGGTCAGGGACTGATGTCTTTTCACTTTGACAAATAGGTTTGGGAAACTCATGCAGTCATCCCAATGCTCAAACATTTCCGGACTGGCTTGAATGATTTCCGGGTTGATGATGATATAAGGTTTATCCAGTTGGAGATAAAACATCCTTTTCATAATCCCCAGCTGAGGGGCTGCAATACCCCTACCAAATCCATATTGCTTTCGGATATCTTCCATGGCTTCATGCAGGTCTTTGACCCAGTTTTTAACCAAAGGGAGCTCTTCTTTTTGCACAGGTTCACAGGTTTCGTATAGCCTTGGATCTCCTAATTTTAAGATGTCACCAACTGTCTTCATATGATTTATTTTGAATCTCATCCACAATATAAGATTTTGAACTTTTAAAAGTACACTAAATAGGGCTTGCTGGAAAAGTCTCAGGTATGCCAGCTTCAAAGCGGGCGAATGAAGATGTATGTTTATACTTCGAATGAGCCCAATTAGAACCTGTCAAGTCGACAGGCAGGGATAGTTTGCTTGAGGCTAGCCTGAAGCAAACTAGATCATTTAATAAGGTTGCACCTGCTTAAAATGACAACGCTTAATAAATCGGGGATTCATCAAAATTTAAAGAAATTATTCTACAATTAGCGTTTTTCAACACGCCCTAAATAACTTTTTGTATCTTGAAAGATACATTTTAAAATATATTTTGTACTTTTGAAGATACAATGGAAGCGCTAATTAATAGATTTAGAAATTTGCTCTTATCTGTTAAAACAGATTTCAAAAGGGGGCAATACAATGATATCAATTGGAATGGTAGAGCGATTTGCATATTGGGAGCAAGGGGAACAGGTAAATCCACCTTGATGCTTCAATACCTCAAGGAAAACCTACCGCTGGACAGATCTCTTTATCTAAGCTTAGATGATCTTTACTTTAAACAAAATGATTTGGTTGCCCTTGCAGAAAGGTTTTATCAACTGGGAGGAAGATATTTACTTTTGGATGAAGTCCATAAATACTTTGATTGGCAAAATGCGGTAAAAAATATCTATGACTTCTATCCCGAATTTAAACTAATTATTTCAGGATCTTCCATCCTTGCATTACAGAAATCACAAGCAGATTTAAGCAGAAGATTGGTTTACTATGAGTTACCTGAATTATCATTTAGAGAATATCTAAGTCTCAAATTAAAGATAAAGCTGGAAAAATACGACCTGGCTCAGGTATTAACCACACATCAAACACTTATTGATCCGATTGTTGCATCTGTCCCAGATATAATGCTTCATTTTGAGCAATACAAAAAAATAGGTGCATACCCATTCTTTTTGGAAGAGGAAAAAGACTATGTTTCGAAAATCAATCAGTTAATCAATGTCATCATTGACTATGATCTGCCAGAAGGAAAGGATATAACGAGCAGTACCCAATCGAAATTGAAAAAATTACTTTATATCCTTTCTACATCTGTACCTTTCAGTCCGAACATCAGCAAAATTGCTGAAAAAACAGAAACCACAAGGCCAAGATTACTGGAAATGCTCCATTTACTGGAGGTTTCAAAACTGATAATTAATCTAAGATCCTCCTCAAAAGGAATCAGCTTGATGAATAAACCAGATAAAATTTACCTAGCCAATACCAACTTGATTCACGCTTTGGCTTTAGAAAATCAAAATCAAGGGAACATCAGGGAAACGTTCTTTATCAATCAACTAAAAAACAGTGGCGCATTGGTCACTACTGCTAAAAGTGGTGATTTTCTAGTGAATGACAAATTCGAAATTGAAATCGGAGGAAAGAATAAAACATTTGATCAGATAGCCAACATCCCTAATTCCTACATCGCAGCTGATGAGATTCTCTATGGAATTGGAAATAAAATACCCTTATACCTATTCGGTTTTCTCTATTAAGAAAACCAAATGCAACCTATTTGAATAATCCGGTTTAAATCTTAAAAGCATATTTCAAGATATAAACAAAAAAGCTGCCTCAATATTTGAGACAGCTTATATTTATTTTCCAAACTAACTTACATTTCACCATTTCTACCAATGACAGAACTTCACGCCCGTCACCCTGATCCCGAGTAATTCGGGAGAAGGGTCTCCTATCATATGGGAAATGCCCCGCAATGCTACCGGGCAGGCTTTCGACTCCGCAAGCTTCGGTTACCATTGACAGATTACACTAACCGTCACCCTGAGTGAAGCGAAGGGTCTCCTATCATATGGGAGATACTTCGACTCCGCAGGCTCCGCTCAGTATGACGGTTCGCTAGATGTCATTGCCTTTCTGTAAATGCCAAATTTTAAAAAACTTAGCATGACTTGTCTACCGTCGAGACGCTTACTTGGTACATAGTACTTGGTACTTGGTACAATCTTCTTGCTTCTTAAATATGCAATGCCCTATTATCCGTAGCCGCCAAACAAGCCTCCTTGAAAGCTTCGGTGTAAGTTGGATGTGCATGGGACATTCTTGCGATGTCTTCTGCCGATGCCCTGAATTCCATGGCCACCACTGCTTCCGCAATCATGTCAGCGGTTCTTGGACCAATCATATGCACTCCAAGAATCTCGTCTGTTTCAGCATCTGCCAATACCTTTACTACACCGTCTGTATCCATGGATGCCCTGGCACGGCCTGAAGCCATAAATGGAAATTTTCCAGTTTTGTATTTGACACCTTTTTCCTTCAACTGCTCCTCTGTGTAGCCTACGGAAGCCACTTCCGGCCAAGTATAAACTACTCCAGGGATCAATAAATAATTGATATGTGGCTTTTGACCTGCTATCACTTCTGCAACAAAAGTTCCTTCTTCCTCAGCCTTGTGGGCCAACATGGCACCCTTTACGACATCTCCGATGGCATAAATATTGGGAACATTGGTCCTCAAATGACCATCTACCTCTACCTGACCTCTTTCATTTACCTTCACTCCGGCAGCCTCAGCATTTAATCCATCCGTGTATGGCCTTCTACCGATAGAAACCAACACGTAATCGCCTTTTATTTCAACCACTTCCCCTTTGCTGTTCTCCGCTTTCACCAACACTTCTTTACCCTTATTTTCAACAGCAGTTACTTTGTGCTTCAAGTAAAACTCAAAGCCCAACTTTTTAAGTGATTTTTGCAATTCCTTACCCATGGTACGGTCCATAGAAGGAATAAGAGCATCCATATATTCTACGACAGAAACTTTGGCACCCATTCTTCCATAAACTGAACCCAGTTCCATTCCTATCACACCCCCTCCAATCACAAT
Organism: Cecembia sp.; assembly: GCF_007126775.1. Taxonomy (GTDB): domain Bacteria; phylum Bacteroidota; class Bacteroidia; order Cytophagales; family Cyclobacteriaceae; genus Cecembia. The sequence goes on from NZ_SLAP01000191.1 coordinate 13,830, forward strand.
CAGGTGTTTCGGGATTTCTTTCATCTTGAGCGCCTCTGTAGAGGTAATGACACGTTCTTTGTCAATCTTAATAAAGGGCAAAGTCGCAGGCTTAGAACCAGTAGCAATAATGATATTTTTACCTTTTATCTCCTCAGAAGCACCATCATCCTTTGTCACCTTTACGGTATTATTATCTACAAAAGAACCAAGACCTTGGTGCACATCGATTTTGTTCTTTTTCATCAAGAACTGAATGCCATCCACATTTTGCTTGACCACATCATCCTTGCGGGCAATCATTTGTTTTAGGTCTACTTTGAGGTTACTCAGGTTGATTCCATGTGTTTTGAAAGTATGGGCAGCATTGTGGTAATGCTCTGAAGAATCCAATAAAGCTTTGGATGGAATACAGCCTACATTCAGACAGGTTCCCCCTAAAGTTGGATACTTTTCTATAATGGCAGTTTTTAGGCCCAGCTGTGCTGCCCTGATCGCGGCCACATAGCCTCCAGGTCCTGAACCGATTACTATGATGTCGTACATATTTAAGACTTTGTACCAAGTACCAAGTACGATGTACCAAGTACGCGGTGATTAGTAAATGTTTATACTTTTCTTAAGCTTAACGATCATATTTTGTAAATGCTCCAATTCACTTTCAAGATGTTGGAAATCCAGATCGTTAATGTATTCTAATTTATTGGAAATAATAATTTGCGTATCCAATTCAAAAGAAGAGCCTAATGCAATTCCTAAGAAATTGTCAAATTCTTTCTTTCCATTTCTTCATGCTCCTTCTGCTATATTTGAAGGAATAGAAACTGCGGATTTATTCATTTGAGAAATCAACCCATACTTTTCTTCTACAGGCAGTTTCTCAGTAACCCTATAGACTTCAACAGCTAAATCAATAGCCTTTTGCCAAACATTTAATTCTTTGTATCTGTGCATATTTGTTGGATTTAAGTTGAACTTTTAACCTAAATCTAACTGCAAAGAAAAGAACTTTACATATTATCAACGGATAAATAACCGATTAATATCACTGAACATATTCTTGTACTATGCTCTGCTACATGGCACTTTGTACTTGGTACATGGTACCATTTGTCTCTTGTTTCTTATTTCTTGTTTCTAAACTCTCGCTTCTCCTCTCTCGCCTCTCCCTAGACTCCAAACAACAACCTCGTCGGATCTTCCAAGAGCTGCTTCACCCTTACCAGGAAGCTAACTGATTCTCTTCCGTCAATGATTCTGTGATCATAGGAAAGTGCCAGGTACATCATTGGTAAAATCTTCACTTCTCCATTGACTGCCATAGGCCTTTCCACGATATTGTGCATTCCCAAGATGGCAGATTGTGGTGCATTGATAATTGGAGTAGACATCATAGAACCGAAAATACCACCATTGGTAAGTGTGAAGGTTCCCCCTGTCATTTCTTCTATAGACAATTTGTTATCTCTGGCTTTGGTAGCCAATCTAACTACTTCTTTTTCGATCTGTTCGAAGGTCATGGATTCCGCATTACGGATCACCGGTACGACCAGACCTTTTGGGGCGGAAACCGCAATGGAAATATCACAGAAATCATTGTAAATTATTTCGTTGCCATCTATCTGTGCATTCACCGCAGGCCATTCCTGTAAGGCTACACATACTGCCTTGGTAAAGAAGGACATGAAGCCAAGGTTCACCCCGTGCTTCTCCTTGAATTGCTCTTTGAATTTCTTTCTCAATTCCATGATTGGACCCATATTTACCTCATTGAAGGTGGTCAGCATAGCTGTTTCATTCTTCACAGCAACCAACCTCCTCGAGACCGTTCTCCTCAGAGAAGACATCTTTTCTCTGCGGCTATCCCTTGAACCTCCCACTTTAGGGGCAGCTTGAACAGTCTGTTCTTTTTGTGCCGCGGGAGCAGGTTTGGGAGCCGCTTGAGCAGCCGCCTTTGGTTTTGCCTCTGCGTTCATGGCATCTTCTTTGGTAATCCTCCCATCTTTACCTGAGCCTTGAATCTGTGCAGGATCCAATCCTTTCTCTGCAATGATCTTTGCAGCAGCAGGAGAAGCATGTCCTGTAGCATAGGTTTCTGATCCTGAAGGCGAAGACGTGCTGGCTGATACATTTTCTGTTGGAGCGGCCGCAGCAGCAGGCGCCCCACCTTCCACGACCTCAATCTTACAGATTAGACCTCCAATTTCCAAAGTATCTCCTTCCTGCGCTACATGCTTCAATATCCCTGTTGCCTCTGATGGCAACTCAAAAGTAGCCTTGTCTGAATCCACCTCGGCGATGATTTCGTCCAACTCCACGAACTCTCCATCGGCCTTTAACCAAGTAGCCAAAGTAACTTCTGTAATGGACTCCCCAACTGTGGGAACAATCATTTCTTTAATTTCACCTGTTTTACCACCTCCCGATGAAGCAGCACTGTCGCCATCATCCTCTTTTGGTGCAGGACTTGCATTGGCCTGACTTCCTTCTTCAATCACACAAATGGTAGCACCTATTTCCAAGGTATCTCCCTCATGCGCTTTAATTCTTAAAACACCGGCTGATTCAGCGGTCAATTCAAAAGTAGCTTTGTCAGATTCCAGTTCACAGATGACCTCATCCATGGCCACTTGATCCCCGTCTTGTTTAAACCATTGTCCTATGGTTACTTCGCTGATGGATTCCCCTACTGCGGGGACTTTCATTTCTAGGCTCATTGTTTGTCTTATAAAAGATTTAAAGCTTTTTTAATAATGGTTTGCTGTTCCTCTACATGGACCTTATGGTAGCCGGTAGCAGGAGAGGCAGACATTTTGCGGGCAATTACTTCTAAAGAAAGCTCTTTGTATAGCATATTCAGGATATATGTCCAGTAGCCCATATTTTCAGGTTCTTCCTGAACCCAAACCACCTCAGCATTTTTATAATTTGCGAGAGTTTCTGTAATTTGCTTTTTAGGAAGCGGATGCAATTGCTCTATTCTGACGATGGCAATATCTTTGATTTTTTCCTTTTCTCTAGCCTCTTCCAGGTCATAATAGATTTTACCGGAACACAACAGGACACGCTTTACATCCTTCGCTTTGACACTGGGGTCAGGAATAATTTCTTTGAACCTTCCTGTTGTAAATTCTTCCAAGGGAGAAACCACTTTGGGATGCCTTAACAATGATTTAGGAGACATCACCACACAAGGCTTCCTGAATTCCCAGGCCTGCTGCCTTCTCAATAGGTGAAAGAAGTTTGAGGGTTCAGTGATATTTGCCACCACCATATTGTATTCCGCAGATAACTGAAGGAACCTTTCTGGTCTGGCATTGGAGTGTTCTGGGCCTTGCCCTTCATAACCATGTGGTAAAAGCATGACGATGCCGTTCATTTTACCCCATTTGGACTCGCCGGAAGAAATGAACTGGTCAATCATGGTCTGCGCACCGTTGGCAAAATCACCAAATTGAGCTTCCCAGATCGCCAAGGCATTGGGGTTGGCCATTCCATAACCGTATTCAAAACCCAATACAGCATATTCTGACAAGAGGGAATTATAAATGTAAAATTTACCCTTACTCTCTTTCAGTTCCTTCAGGAAATTATAAGGTTTGTTCGTAGTGGCATCATGCACCACTGCATGCCTATGCGAAAAAGTACCTCTTTGCACATCCTGACCAGTAAGCCTAACTGTCTTTCCTTCCATCAATAAGGACCCGTATGCCAACAATTCAGCTCCTGCCCAGTTCAGCATCTTAGAATTGAAAAACATATCCTTTCTTTGCTTCAACTGCACATCAATCTGTTTGATGGGTTTAAATCCTTTGGGAAGGCTGGTCAATGCCTCAGCTACCTTTACCACCATGTCATCCGAAATGCCTGTTTCAGGGGACTGGTCAAAATCAGAAGGATTAGATCTTCTCAGAGAACCCCATTCTCTTTCAAATTTGGTCATTTGGTAGGGAAGGGGTTTTTCTTTTACCATATTGAGACGGTCCTGCAATAACTTACGGAATTCCGCATCCATATCCTTTGCAATTTTCGCATCAATATCTCCCCTTTCTGTCAATCTCTTAACATAAATTTCCCTTGGGTTGGGATGTTTGGAGATGATGTTGTAGAGTTCAGGCTGCGTGAATTTGGGCTCATCTGATTCATTGTGTCCATGTCTCCTGTAGCAGACCATGTCCACAAAAATGTCCTTATTGAATTTTTGTCTGAATTCTGCTGCCAATCTTGCGGCAAAGACCACCGACTCTGCATTGTCTCCATTCACATGGATGACAGGCGCATCGATCATTTTGGCCACATCCGTACAGTAAATGGATGTCCTGGCATCATCAAAATCTGTCGTAAAACCAACCTGATTGTTGATCACAAAATGAACCGTGCCACCAGTATGGTATCCCTTCAATCCCGCCATCTGAGTTACCTCATACACAATCCCCTGTCCAGCAACAGCCGCATCGCCATGAATCAGAATCGGAAGTGCTTTTGTAGAATCTCCTTTGTGCTCCTCATCAATCTTGGCGCGGATAAAACCTTCTACAACTGGATTTACAGCTTCAAGGTGGGAAGGGTTTGGTGCCAACTTCAAATGCACTTTTTTATCGGAAGGGGTAATAATGTCAGAAGAATAACCCATATGGTATTTTACATCCCCATCACCCATGGTAAGGTCAGGCTTGGCCGTACCTTCAAATTCGGAAAAAATCTGTTCGTAAGTCTTGCCCATAATATTGGCGAGCACATTCAATCGGCCCCTATGCGCCATACCGATCATGACTTCCTCCACACCATGGTCAGTAGCCGTATTGATCAGGGCATCCAAAAACGGAATCGTACTTTCTCCACCTTCCAATGAAAACCTCTTTTGCCCTAAATATTTGGTATGCAGAAAGTTTTCAAATACGACAGCTTGATTTAATTTAAAAAGAATGCGTTTTTTATCTTCAACTGCAGGATTGAATGCCAAAGCTTCTTTCTCAATCTTGGTCTTCAACCAGTCCAACATTTCAGGATCGCGAATATATAGGTATTCAAAACCCACCGAACCCTCGTAAATTATTTTTAAGGACTCAAGAATCTTGGAAAGCTTAGCTGTACCTATACCTATTTCTTTTCCCGCTTGGAATTCAGTGTTCAGGTCATTTTGCTCCAATCCGAAATCTTCCAGGTCCAACAGCGCTTTTCTATCTCTTCTTTCCCTTACAGGATTTGTTTTGGACCGCAGGTGGGCCCTTGAGCGGTATGCATGGATCAGTGCCCTTACTTTGATTTCCTTAGGCAATTGCTCCATGTCCATTATGGTTCCCGGAGTAGCCAATGAACCATTTTTGGCTTTTTGGACGGTTCCAGTCGAAACAGTAGACTGTGCCCCTCCGTTTTCATCTTCTCCAAATTTGGTGATGGCAAATTCAAAGCCATCAAAAAAAGTTTTCCAACTTGGATCTATAGACTCAGGATCGGTTTGATAGGCAGCATACAACTCGTCTATGTAAGCTACATGCGCATTGGAGATGTAGGAATAATTATCCATGGTTATTAAAGTCTTTGATAACAAAGATATAGGATATTAAAATAGTTTAAAAACTGTTTATTCGTGTTTTCGAATATATAATTTTTATTCTTAATTATTGATAAAATTAAAATTTAATTTGGCGTAGACAGAGAAAATAGTCTCATGAAAAAATAAGATTACTA
>NZ_SLAP01000211.1 GCF_007126775.1 Cecembia sp.
AAAGTCCGGTTGCTTCATTGGCGGAAGCGCATGAAGCCCATGATGATGAAATGGAAGGAATAAGAAAGCTTACCCGGGATTATTTTTTGCCCGAAAATGCTCCTGTTTCGATGAAGGTGCTTTATAATGAATTGCAGAATTTTGAAAAAGAACTGATCATTCACGCGCAGATAGAAGATGAATTGTTATTCCCCAAGGCAGTGCAACTTGAAAAAGAGGTTTTAAGAAGAATCAGGAAGAAAATTCGGAATAATTGATGGGGAGAATTTTAGCGATTGATTTAGGAACCAAAAGAACAGGAATTGCGGTTACAGATACACTAAAAATGGTATCAAATCCACTTGAAACAGTGGAAACCACTAAACTAATAGATTACCTCAATGCCTACTTCCAAAAAGAAGATGTAGAAACCATTGTATTGGGATATCCCAAAAACCTTAACGGCAAGGCCAATGATATGACACCTAGGGTGATTAGCCTCAAAGACAGATTATCCAAACTCTTCCCAGAAAAGAAACTCGTTTTGGTTGATGAAAGATTTACTTCCAAAATGGCCATGCAAAGTATGATTGCTATGGGTAGCAAGAAAAAAGACCGGAAAGAAAAATCAGGAAACTTGGATAAAGTAAGTGCTGCTATTATCCTACAATCTTATTTAGAACAAACATGATTTATCCAATAGTTGCCTATGGCAATCCAATCTTAAAAAAAGAAGCAGAAGAAATCAAAGAAGGGGAAAATTTGACCAGTCTTATTGAAGACATGTTCAGTACAATGGACCACGCCAGTGGTGTAGGGCTAGCTGCTCCACAGATCAACAAAGGAGTGAGACTTTTTGTGATTGACAGCACCTTGATGCTTGATGATGAGGATGAAGAAAAAGGCATCCGAAGGGCATTTATTAATCCTATCATCTTGGACGAATATGGCGATAATTATGGCTTTGAAGAAGGCTGTTTGAGTATTCCGGAAGTAAGGGCGGAAATTATAAGACCTGAAAAGCTTACTATAGAGTATTTTGATGAAAACTGGAATCTCAAAGAAGAAGAGTTCTCCGGTATGACTGCGAGGGTTATTCAACATGAGTATGACCATTTGGAGGGAATTTTATTTGTTGATTACCTCAAGGGGTTGAAGAAAAGGTTGGTGCAGAGTAAGCTAATAGATGTGAGCAAGGGCAAGGTGCCCACTGACTATCGAATGATCTATCCATTAAAATAGTAACAGATGACCAACAGGGTAACTTGTTGGTCATTTTAAATAAATGCTAAAGTATTTGCGTAAGCCTGAACTAAATATAGCCTTGATCCAGACTGATTTGTATTGGAAAGACAAGATCGCCAACTTGGCCATGTTGGAGGAAATCATCATGAATATAGAACAGGATTCTGACTTGATTATACTTCCAGAAATGTTTCCAACAGGCTTTACGATGGATGCAGCTGAGGTAGCTGAACCAATGAACTTCCTTACCACAAAGTGGATGAAACAGATGGCGGCACAAACAGGGGCAGTGATAACGGGAAGTTTGGTAATAAAAGAGGCCCATCAATATTATAACAGATTGCTTTGGGTAGAGCCATCCGGGAAAATTTGTAAATATGATAAGCGACATTTATTCAGGATGGCGGGTGAGGATGGGCAGTATTCCATGGGAACTGAAAGGGTGACTTTTGAGTGGAAAGGATGGAGAATTTTTCCACAAATCTGTTATGATCTACGGTTTCCAGTTTGGAGCAGGAATAGGATAGTGGAAAAAGCTTTAGAGTACGACCTTATTTTCTATGTTGCAAATTGGCCCAGTCCAAGAATCAATGCTTGGGATAACCTGCTTCAATCCAGGGCTATAGAGAATTTAAGTTATGCAATAGGGGTCAACCGAATAGGTCAAGATGGAAATGACATTCCTTATTCCGGGCATTCATCCGCATTTAATTTTAAAGGTGAAAGACTTTGTTATTCCGAGAATGAAGAGAAAATCCTGTATGTCGCATTGGAATTTGAATCGCTCAAAATCTACCGGGAAAAATTTCCGGCATGGTTGGATGCAGATGATTTCAGTCTAAAGCATTAAAAAAAATTTCTTTCTTAAAATTGAATATGTATTACTTTCACTCATTTAAATCTGGCTTTGAAACTCACATATTTTCTGTAAATTTGCCGAAATTTTGGACAAGTATAAGGTTTTAAACCTGCTCAAAAGCTGTGATATTCTAAAAAAAAATTACGGCTATTTTCAAAACTCGCTTTAACCAATCATTATTTTAAGATGACTACAAAAACTTCGAAGATTCTTTATACGCTGACTGATGAGGCCCCGGCACTTGCTACTTATTCCCTTTTGCCGATTGTAAAGGCATTTACCAATTGTGCAGGCGTAAAAGTAGAAACCAGGGATATCTCTCTTTCAGGAAGGATTATTTCACAATTTCCTGAATACCTTAAGCCAGAACAGAGAATTAATGACGACTTAACTGAATTGGGAGAAATAGCAAAAACACCGGAAGCCAATATTGTCAAATTGCCGAATATTTCTGCTTCGATCCCTCAATTAAAAGCTGCTATCAAAGAATTGCAGCAACAAGGTTTTGCGCTTCCTGACTATCCTGACGAACCGGTCAATGAAGAGCAAAAAGCACTAAAAGTCAAATATGATAAAGTGAAAGGGAGTGCGGTGAACCCGGTTTTGAGGGAGGGAAATTCGGATAGAAGAGCTCCATTGGCAGTCAAACAATATGCAAAAAAGAATCCTCATAGTATGGGAGAGTGGAGCTCAGACTCCAAATCACATGTTTCCAGTATGAGTGAGGGAGATTTTTATGGTAGTGAAAAATCAATAACAGTATCCGAAGCAGGAAATGTCAAGATTGAACATCAAGACATAGATGGCACTATAACTGCTTTAAAAGACGGTTTGTCGCTTCAGGGGGGTGAAGTGATAGATGCTTCTGTGATGCGTGTGTCGGCTCTCAAGAAATTTCTTCATGAACAAAAAAAAGACGCCCAAAAATCGGGAGTTTTGTTTTCCCTTCATATGAAAGCCACGATGATGAAGGTTTCTGACCCCATCATTTTCGGCCATGCTGTGAAAGTATTTTTCGCTCCTGTATTTGAAAAGCATGAAAAGCTGCTAAAAAGTTTAGGAGTTGATGTCAACAATGGTTTTGGAGACTTGCTTTCTAAAATAGAGTCCCTTCGGGACGATGAGAAAAAAGAAATAGTCAAAGACATTGAAGCTTGTATGTCAGAGGGACCTGATCTGGCAATGGTCAATTCAGACAGGGGGATTACCAATTTGCATGTTCCAAGTGATGTCATCATTGATGCCTCTATGCCAGCGATGATCAGGACCTCGGGTCAGATGTGGAATAAAAAGGGAGAGCAGCAGGATACCAAGGCAATAATACCAGACAGGTCTTATGCCGGAGTATATCAAGAGACCATAGATTTCTGTAAGGAAAATGGGGCTTTTGATCCTGCGACTATGGGCTCTGTTCCCAATGTTGGATTGATGGCGCAAAAAGCAGAGGAGTATGGCTCACATGACAAAACATTCGAAATTTCTAAGGATGGCACTGTAAAGGTGGTAACTGATGGAGGAGAGGTCCTTCTCCAGCATGAGGTAAAACAAGGGGATATATGGAGAATGTGCCAGACTAAAGATTCACCTATTCAGGATTGGGTCAAATTGGCAGTAAATAGAGCAAAAGCTACTGGTGTTCCCACTGTTTTTTGGTTAGACAAGAACAGGGCACATGACGTTGAATTGATCAAAAAGGTGAAAAAATACCTTCCTGAACACAATACTGCCGGGCTTGACTTACATATAATGTCCCCAGTTGAAGCAACAAGATTTTCATTGAAGAGGATGAAGGAGGGGAAAGACACAATATCCGTAACTGGAAATGTATTGCGTGATTATCTTACAGATCTTTTCCCTATTTTAGAGTTGGGAACAAGTGCCAAAATGCTTTCCATTGTCCCCTTAATGAATGGAGGAGGCCTTTTTGAAACCGGGGCAGGAGGCTCGGCACCAAAGCATGTTGAGCAATTTCTTCAGGAGAATCATTTGAGATGGGATTCTTTAGGGGAGTTTTTGGCACTTGCGGTCTCCTTAGAGCATCTTGGAGAGGTATTTTCAAATCAAAGGGCAAAGGTCTTGTCTGAAACATTAGATCAGGCGACAGGCAAGTTTCTCCAGGAAAATAAATCTCCTTCAAGAAAAGTATTGGAGCTTGATAACCGAGGAAGTCACTTTTATCTCGCCTTGTATTGGGCTGAGGCATTGGCTCTTCAGGACAAGGATTCTGAACTTAAAAAAATATTCACTTCCGTGGCAAGAGCTCTGAGTAAAAATGAGTCCAAAATAGTATCTGAGCTGAATGATGTGCAAGGAAAACAAACAAATATAGGTGGATATTTTAAACCAGATCCCTTGAAAACAGAAGCAGCTATGAGGCCAAGTCAAACCTTCAACAAGATTATTGATAATTTGGAATCTTAAAAAAGCGGTGTTAACCGCTTTTTTTTTGGAATAAATTATTTAACTGATTATCAATTGATTGGTTTCAAGAGCTTTATTCTGCAATCGATTGTATAATGATAAATATATTAATGGCTTCATTTTCAATCTTTTAAATATTTTGGTAGGCCAGAATTAATTTGGTATTTTTATACAGTGAAGGGTTGAATATTACGTAGATATATAGATAATTTCCAGTCAAAATTCTTTTTACACTCGAAACAATACAATAACTAATAAAATAACTATGAGCAAGATTAAAGTAGGTATTAATGGATTCGGAAGGATCGGCAGGCTAGTTTTTAGAGCCGCACAATCAAGATCAGAAATTCAAGTAGTAGCAATCAATGACTTGATTGATGTTGATTATATTGCATATATGCTAAAATATGACTCTACGCATGGAAGGTTTGATGGGAGTGTTGAAGTGAAAAATGGCATGTTGGTGGTAAACGGAAATGAAATCAGAGTAAGTTCTGAAAAGAATCCTGCAGATTTGAAATGGGGGGCTGTTGGAGCGGATTATGTAGTAGAATCAACAGGCATATTTTTAACAAAAGAGACTGCTCAGGGACACATTGATGCAGGAGCCAAGAAGGTCATTATGTCAGCTCCTTCAAAAGATGACACGCCAATGTTTGTAATGGGGGTCAATGAAGATAAATATACTTCTGACATGAATTTTGTTTCCAATGCTTCCTGTACAACCAATTGTCTTGCTCCCTTAGCAAAAGTATTGAATGATAATTGGGGTATTGAAGAAGGGTTAATGACTACTGTACATGCTGTGACGGCCACGCAGAAAACTGTAGATGGACCTTCTGCAAAAGACTGGCGAGGGGGTAGAGGTGCTTCCCAAAACATTATTCCCTCCTCAACAGGTGCTGCTAAGGCAGTTGGAAAAGTAATCCCAGAACTCAACGGTAAGTTAACCGGAATGGCATTTAGAGTGCCAACTCCCAATGTTTCTGTTGTAGACCTTACAGTAAGGTTGAAAAAACCAGCTTCTTACAAGGAAATTTGTGCCAAAATGAAGGAAGCTTCAGAGACAAACCTCAAAGGGATTTTGGGTTATACTGAAGACTCAGTTGTTTCTACAGATTTCAATGGTGATACCAGGACTTCCATTTTTGATGCAGGCGCAGGTATCCAATTAAGTGATACCTTTGTAAAAGTTGTTTCCTGGTATGATAATGAAATGGGGTATTCCAATAAAGTATTGGATTTGTTGGCCTACATAGCTAATAAATCTTAATTGGATTTTGATATAATAGTGGATTTGAAAAGAGAGGCATTGCCTCTCTTTTTGCTTAATACCCAATTCCTTTTGGAATTGTAATTTAATTTTCTTATAATAAGGAAAATATAATTATTTACATGCGTTTATTATTGATCTGGGTATTTCTTATCGGAAGTCCCCAACTTAACTTCATTACCGATTATCACCTCCTTTA
>NZ_SLAP01000043.1 GCF_007126775.1 Cecembia sp.
ATATCTCTCTTACCATTTCTACAATATTTCGCGTCAGCAGTATTTCAACTTTATTTCAACTATTTTAGCAAAATGGATAAAGATTTGGAACAACAGTTTTTAAGTAACCTGGAAATACATGCATTCAATGAGATGCAGCGGGCATTTATAAATGCAGCAGAAAACAATCCCAACCTCATGCTGCTGGCACCAACAGGTTCCGGTAAAACCCTGGCTTTTTTGTTTCCTTTATTCAAAAACCTGGATCCCACTTCCAGAAGTATTCAGGCTCTGATCATCGTTCCCTCAAGGGAATTGGCCTTACAGATCGAGCAGGTTTTCAAATCCCTGAAAACAGGTTTTAGAGTCAGCACCTGTTATGGAGGCCATTCCATGAAATTGGAAAAAAACAGTCTGGCGGAATTTCCCGAACTGGTTGTCGGCACCCCAGGCCGGCTATCCGATCATGTCAACCAAGGGTCTTTGGATACCTCAGCCATCCAAACAGTGGTATTGGATGAGTTTGATAAATCACTTCAACTCGGGTTTCACGATCAATTGAGGGATATTTTCAGAAAACTGATAGCTGTCCAAAGACATTACCTTACCTCTGCTACCAAGATGGGACGTTTACCGGAATTTATTCCTTTTGACAATCCTCCGGTGGTGGATTTCCTGAGCCAACAAAAGGATTCCAAACTGGAACTAAAATTCCTGCCTACCTCCAGCAAAGAGAAAACCCAGAACCTGATGCGTTTGATTTCCCATTTTCAAGGAGAGGCCTGTATTGTGTTCTGCAACCACAGGGAGGCGGTTGACCGTATCAGCCTGCTTTTGGGCGATCATGGCTACGAGCATGCGGTGTTACATGGTGGCATGGAACAGTTGGACCGGGAGAAAAACCTCATCAAATTCAGAAGTGGGGTGGTCAATTTACTGATTGCCACAGACCTGGCCTCAAGAGGACTGGATATACCGGAAATCAAGCATATCGTGCATTATCAGCTTCCTCCAAAAGAAGACGCATTTACCCACAGAAATGGTCGTACAGCCAGGATGCATGCCTCCGGGCAGGGATATTTGGTCCTGTCCGATGAGGAGGAATTTCCGGAATACCTGGATGAAAACAACGTAGAGGAGGTGGAAATTATGGAAACCATCCCTTCCGAGCCGACCGGATTTGCTTTGCTTTACCTCAGTGCCGGCAAGAAAGATAAAATCAGCAAGGGAGATATTGTGGGTTTCCTGATCAAAATCGGAAAAGCCAGCAATGAGGCTATCGGTTTGATCACCATCATGGATTTTGCCAGTTATGTGGCGGTGAAGCGCAGTATAGCCCCTGGCTTAGTCAAAAAACTCAATGGAGAAAAGCTGAAAAAGTCCAAAGTGAAAGTGGCCGAAGCGAATTGAAATAAAAAACCTAATGTAGAAATGGAAATCACTTTAGACTTTATCAAACAACTCAAATAACAAATCCTCAGTGGCCGCTACTTAGTTGCCAAAATGGCAAATGCAGAATCTCTGCGCTTGTATTTTTCTATTGGTATGGGTTTAGACAAAGAAATCAGGAATAGAATTCTTGGAAAAATCTGAATTTAACATTCATCCTTCAGCCCCCATCAGCTGACAATTAACACTTCCTCCAAAATACTATCGGAACGAATAAGCGTGAACAATGTAATATATACCAAGAAGTATGTACGATAAATAGGTGATTAATGACCACCTTGTATGTAATTACAAAATCCACCTTCTCAACCTGAATGGTTGCAATTACCCGGAACCTGATTGCCCAATTATTTGCAATGAGGAAAATATGGGCATGGTCGCTCAATTCCAGACAGGCCGATTAACCAACATTTTAATGAATCCGGCAAGGGGATGTGGGGTACCTGGTCTTAAAAAGCAAACAATTAAATGAATTATAATGACTACTAAACTTACCCCTGAGTTAATTAAAGAACTGCTTGCAGAAACTGCGAAACCCTGTATTTCTCTTTATATGCCAACACATCGTAGCCATCCGGAGAATATTCAGGATACTATCCGTTTTAAGAACCTTCTCAAAAAGGTAAAGGAGTCATTATCGGAAAAACTTACCACCGGTGAAATTACTGAGTTGTTGGAACCAATCGAAGCGCTTGGCGAAAACAAGGACTTTTGGAATCACACCACAGAAGGACTTGCTGTTCTTCGTTCTCCGGGACGTTTTGTGGTGATACATTTACCGGTAGCGGTTGGTGAGCTTGCGATAGTCTCGGACAACTTCCACACCAGACCACTGAGACGTTATTTGCAGTCGGCAGATCGATACCATGTCCTGGGTTTAAGCCAGCATGAATTTCATCTATATGAAGGCAATCGGCATGCGCTTGTTGAAATAGTCCTTCAGGAGGATATTCCGAATACAATAGAAGCAGCACTTGGAGATGAATTGACCGATGAGCACATTACCGTTGCATCTTATGGAGGAGCAGGCGGCGAAAGTTCAAATATGCATCATGGACATGGCGGGAAAAAGGATGAAGTGGATATCGATGCCGATAGATTTTTCAATATTGTGTCTGACACCGTACAGAAAAATTTTTCTAAGCCCAGTGGTTTTCCTTTGATTCTCGCGGCTTTACCCGAACACCATGACCGGTTTCAGCAGGTAAACGAAAATCCCATGCTGTTACCGGATGGAATTGAAATAAATGCACAATCTGTTTCAATAAAAAAACTCGCAGCATTGGCATGGGAAGTCATGGAGCCTGTCTATTTCAAGAAGCTTGAGGATATAGGGGGCAAATACCAACAGGCGAAGGCCAATGGTTTAGGAAGTGACAATATCGATGATGTCACCGATGCAGCTGAAAGCGGAAGAGTGGACACTCTTTTGATTGAAGAAGGAAGAATCATTGCCAAGCGCCTGAGAAACAAAACCACCGGCACCTTTGAAATGATGGATTTAACACAACCTAAGTTGGATGATTTACTCGACGACATAGGCGAGTTGGTAAATAAAATGGGGGGCACCGTATTGATTATCCCACAGGATAAAATGCCTTCTACTTCCGGCCTTGCGGCCATATTAAGGTATTGATCGTTCATTTTCACTAAATTCAATTTTCTATGACCATTCAATTTAACACAGATAAAAGTGTGCCGGGTAACGAAGAGTTTACAGCCACTTTTCTAAATCTGATCGAAGAGGGATTAAGCCGCTATGATCATCATATTACCCGATTGGAAGTTCATCTTTCCGATGAGGATGGATTGAAGGAGGGCATGAATACCAAACGTTGTTTGCTGGAAGCCCGGCTAAAAGGACGCCAACCTTTTTCGGTGATCAACCAGTCTGACAGCTATGATCAGGCCATTTCGGGAGCATTGGATAAATTAACAACTTCACTGGATACCATTCTTGGCCGTTTGGGGAATCATCAGCGCAAGAGGATCGATAAAACCGGTCTTTGAAATATTTTTTTACATCAAACCGCCAGGGGCGCAAGGGTTGCGCGAAGAATTCTTCTTTACGATATCCTGGTGACCTTGGCGGTTTGAAATAGCTGATTTTTGGGTGTTGATTTTTTTATTTTGGAATAAGGAGGGGGGTAAATGCGGCGCAGCTGCATTTATCCCCCCTTCATCATGAACAATATCTCCGGGCACCGAGCGAAGTCGAGGTGAACCAAAAAAAGATATTGCTACTGGGTTCAATGGGGATATGCAAAATAAATGATTAAACCGCAAAGCATGGAAAGGTTTTCTAAGGACTTTTCCTTGCGTTTTCTTGGCGGTCTTTGCGGCTAGAAAACGTGCTTTTCTATAATTTAAGTTCAGCCCCCATCATCCCCTTCCCCAATCCCCAAAAAGTAAAAATACCCTGTTTAAGCTATTTTTTGTGAAGAAAGAATTTGGTAGGTTTAGAAAATAAAACCTGGAAATTCCTGACTATTTATTACATATGGAATAATAAGAACGGGCTTTAGGTATAATTAAGGGATTTACTTGCAATGTTTGAACAAAAAACCAACAGATAAACATGAAAGCTACCATTACATCCATAGAGCTAAAGGGACCGCTTAAGTTTTTTGCTTTATCTTCAAAAGCCCTGAATATTATTAAACAACTTAAAGCGACCCAATGTAGGGACTTCAAAAAAAGGGGTATTTGGACTAAACATTATACCATGACACTGTGGAATAGTGAAATGGAACTGAAAGAATTTGCCAAAAGCGGTGCACATTTAGATGCCATGCAAAAAAGCAAACAAATTGCCAAAGAAATAAGAACAATCACTATAGATACTGAGACTCTTCCATCTTGGAATGAAGCAAAAAAACTATTGGAAAAAGCAAAAGTTTTAACGTTTTAGTTGGAGTAAGCATGGTGTGGAATATCCTTAATCTTGAGACTTGAAAAATCTGATGGAAGCGGTATTTCTGCATTTGGCTAACTCAGCAACACATTACCAAACTTTTCGATAGTATTCATGTCAGCGAGCCTATTAAGCCTATTTTTTAATCTGGGAATTGGATGAAAAGGCAACTGTTTGGAATGTTAAAGAAATTTGAAATAACTTAATAACTAAACCGCAAAGGACGCAAGGGTTCGCTAAGGACTTTTTATAGCGTTTATTGATCGTTGGCAAGCATAAAAAAAATCCAAATACAGAAAAGTTCCCAAATTGAGAATTTCGTCTTATATTTACATCAAGATTTAAAGGCATGGAAAGAATTTTTTCAAAAAGTACCCTAAGAGAATTTTGGGAGAAACACGCTGACTCTGAACAGTATCTAAAAACTTGGCATAACACAGCAATTAATGCAGAATGGAAAACCCCAGGTGATGTTAAACAGACTTATGCGAATGCCAGTGTTTTAAAAGACAGCAGAATTGTCTTTAACATAAAAGGTAAATCTTATAGACTTGTTGCCAAGTTCAATTTTGAAAAACAATGGATTTTTATCCGATTCATTGGAACCCATGACGAATATGACAAGATTGATGCTAACTCGATATAAAATTAAAAATTAAAACCATGATAATAAGACCAATAAAATCAGAATCTGACTATAGAGATGCATTAAAGAGAATGGAAGTCATCTTTGATGCAGCAATAGGAACACCTGAAAGTGACGAAGCAGATATACTTGGATTAATGATTGATGAATATGAAAAGAAACATTATCCGATAGAAACTCCTGACCCAATTGAAGCTATCAAGATCAGAATGGAAGAAATGCAACTAAAACAAGTTGACTTGGTAGATGAAATTGGTGGAAAAAGTAGAGTTTCGGAAGTTTTAAACCGGAAAAGAAAATTGACTGTAGAGATGATAAGAAACCTCACAAGACGATTAAATCTATCTCCAGGTCTATTGATCAATGACTACGAACTGGTACGATAAAAAAGCACAACAGTCAGTACCCGGAAATCAACATCCAAGATTTTAAAGAATCACATGACCGATTTCTGAAATCACTTTATAAAAGTTACCAAATAAGGTATCTCTGTACGCTATTAAAATTAAAATATTAAAGTCAAAACAAGAATATGACAAGGCTTGTGATATTGAACAGATATTTGGGTATACCCTTGGAATCACTGATTGCCGGAAATAAGGATGTAAACCTGGAGCCGGAGTCACGGGATAAACTTCTGGGAATTGCGGCTATCAAAAAGTATTTTTTAGGGTCTAAGGCTGCTAATTTTTAAGTGAAATGCTGATTTTTTCAGAAGGAGAAAACCGGAAGGGCTTGAATTTAATGTTAAAAAAATGAGAAAATCTTAATATTATAAATTTACAATGTAAAAAATTCTCAATTTTCTTTACATTAGTGTTTTACAAAATAAAGAAAACAAGAAAATCTTTACAGTAAAATGTCCTGGCAACCCACATCGCTTCCCTACCGCTTAGATCTTGAGACCAAGGGGGTGCTAAAAGCACTCAATGGTGCACACCGTGCCTTGGCTGAGCTTAAG